>JBFOLV010000362.1:0-2926 GCA_040830325.1 Kordiimonas sp.
ATTGAACACCCGGTACACTTGGAAGATATTGGCGCCATGCGCGCGCAACTGAATGCGTGTCATAAGGCGTACTTTCAACATTTTTCAACTCAATAAAAACGGCAACTTCATCGTTTTTCACATTGATATCACTATGCCAAATAGGATCATAATCTAGATTATGCAGGTTTCTGACATCGGTGTTAGTCTCACTTACCGTGTCTAACAGCCGAAGTCTGATCTGTTCTTTTTGTGCTCTGGTTAGGTTCGCTTCTAACTTAAAATCCCCGCCGATATCATAGTCCGCGATGTCAGGTACTACGGTTACAGAAACTATCCCGGTCACAACTAGAGCAACTGATAGTCCTAAAAAAACAACACCGCTCAACAATGTCGTTTTGGGATTACTCAGTGCCTTTTCTAGTAGTATTTCGCAGTACCATTTGTTGAGTTTAACCAAAAAACCATTCGCTCGCTTTTGAAATAAAGCCAACTTATTCCCTACCCCGTACCTACCAACACTCTCCCCCTTTTTACCTCTCAAATGAGCAGGAAGTATCAATTTGGATTCAATCAAGGAAGCTATAAGGCAGAAAATCACGACCAACCCGACACTGCCTAAACGACTACCCATTTCTCCTTCCGTAAGAGTTAATGGAAAGAAAGCTGCCATAGTTGTGAGAGCACCAAAAGTAGCCGGCATTGCTACCTTCTTGGCGCCATTTACAATATTATCCAGAGTATGGCCTGCGCGCTGGGTTTCTGAATGAATACTTTCCCCAATCACTAAGGCATCATCAACGATAAGACCAGATGCTATCAAAAAGCCAAATAAGGTAATTGCATTTAAGCTTATGTCCACCCCACTAAAATACAGGAAACCAACTGCACCTATCATCGAAACAGGTATGCCCACAGCAGTCCAAAATGCTACTCGCCACTCGATGAATGCACCCAGCACGAGGCAGATCAGAATAAACCCTAAAACGCCATTTTTAAGCAGCAAGCCCCCTCTGGAAGCATATTCACGAGACTGGTCTTGCCAGGCAACAACATTTATTTCATGCCCTAGCCCATGTTGATAATCTTCAAGAACTTGCCTTACACCATTGCTAACAGATGCTAGATCACCAGCCATTTCTTTGCGCACTGTCAGCTTAAGGGAAGGAAGACCATTGAACAGCGGCACGACATAATTGTCATCGGGTTCAATGGTAATGTCAGCCACCTGTTTTAAGGTTACCCGGCTTCCATCTTGAAGGGTCTTAACCGGAGTTTTGCCAAACTCTGTTTCATCTAAAGCCATCGTTGCACTACGTAGTATGAGCTGACCTTTTTCCGTCAAGATGGCACCCGATGCTTGCCTAACGGACATCTCCGATACTGCTTTTGATATATCAGAGAACGTTATCCCCAAAGCTTCTAGTACAACAGGCTTTATAGATATGTTCACCTGAAATTCAGGCCGGTCTTCTATTGCCGCATAACTAACGCCGGGAACGTTTGATATAACTTTCTCTAGATTGAGTGCCTGCTCAAACAAAGCCCTGATTGGTATATTACCTGTTACACTGACAGCCATAACGGGCTCCACCGCTTCAGGCATTGAGATAACTGGTTTCTCAGCATATGCAGGGAAATTACTGATACTATCGACCCGGGATTTAACCAATGTCAACATCCGGCTAGTGTCAGCGTCTGCAGTTAACTCTACTTGTATAGACGCATAATCCTGAGACGCATCTGCAATTATACGCTCAATCCCCTCCAATCCGGAGAGCGACTGTTCAATCTTCCAAACAACAAGACGTTCAACCTCCTCTGGCGACGCCCCACGAACCACAACTGATACTTCGATCTGGTTCGGTGCAAATGGCGGGAAGACTTCCTGTCGCATGGAAGTCATACCTTTCAGTCCGGCAAGCAACAGAAATGCAAGCAACAGAAAAGATGCCGTCGGGTGCACAGCGAACCAACCCACCAAACTGCGTTCACGTAGAGTTGAGGAATAGCTATCAGTCATTGCTTGGCACTTTCAATTCAAAGGCTCTAGTAGGACTTGAAGAAATGGATTGAGCCTTGAGTTTGACTCTTGCGCCATCCCAAAGCTTATGTACCCATCTATTCACAACCCGAAATTGATCAGGCAAATGACGGGAGTGTTCGTAATAACGATACCCACTGGCAGAGAAAGCCAAAGGCAAGCTCGTTTCGCGGGCTACCCCTTTATCGACAACAAAGAAAGTCCCGTGTTTCGTGATCGCACCCTCTGGTATTCGAATAAATTCCTTTTCCTGACCAAAAGAAATCTCAGCCTCAAAAAAAGAGCCTGGCCGCAAACGCACTCCATCACTTGATATAGGCGAAACATATGCATAGGCTTCCGTTTGCCGTGAAGCCTGATCCGTTATCGGCGCAAGAGTTAACCCTTTCACAACACTAGTCCGACCACTTGAAGCCAGCGTTATTCTTAGTTCGTCGAGATTCTCGCTGCTTAGGTCATCAACTTGCGTCGGCGAAAGTTTTAGTACAGCCCTGAGTGGTGCGTTCGCTATGATGCTTCCCACAGAAGTTCCGACATGCACCCAATCTCCTTGTTCTATGTTTCTGGAAGTAATCCAGCCACTGAAAGGAGCCTTAACCTGAGTTTCCGACAGATTTCGCTCAGCCAAAGCCTGCTCTTTCAGCGCACTCTCATACTTTAGCTTTGCAGAATTCAACTGAGGCTTTTGCACTGCAAGTGGATCAGGATCTTTTTGGTTATATGTGTACCAATCCTCTTCTGCACTTTTACTTGCAGCTTTCTGCATCAACAAGGCTACCTTTGCGTCAGCGACACTTTGTTTGGCATTAATTAATGCAACCTCATAATCAAGTTTTTCGACTATGAGCAAAACGGTACCTTCTTCAACATAAAGACCATTCTCAAAGCTTTCAGATATACCGA
>JBFOLV010000363.1:0-6232 GCA_040830325.1 Kordiimonas sp.
TTGATAGCGAGGTTATCCAATAATTCTATTCTGGAGATAGGAATGCCAATTTGGATCGTTGATATCACAGTTTCAAGGGCAGCCTGAAGACTATCAAAGCAACATGTTCCGGCTGCAATTTTTTCGGGAATACCGTGCAACTTCAAACCTATTTCTGTGATGACACCCAGAGTGCCTTCACTACCACAGAATAGATGGGTAAGGTCATAGCCTGCTGCTGATTTCCGAGCCCGTGTCCCAGTTTCAATAATCTCCCCATTTGCTGTGACAACTTTGAGGGTCAATAGCTGTTCCCGCATGGTGCCATATTTTACAGCATTTGTTCCTGAAGCGCGTGTCGCAACCATGCCTCCAAGTGTGCAGTTGGCTCCGGGGTCTACCGGAAAGAAAAGCCCTAGGTCGCGTAAGTGCGCGTTTAGAGCTTTGCGTGTAATACCAGCTTCGACCCTTGTATCCATATCGGCAGTATTAACCGCCAGTATTTTATTCATATTGCTTAAGTCAATTGTGAGGCCGCCTTTGACGGGAATGACGTGCCCTTCAAGTGAAGTGCCTGCTCCGTATGGAACAATAGGTATATTGTGCGCATGACATATCTGCGCTGCTTGCGACACATCTTCTGTAGATTAGGCAAACAACACTGCGTCTGGCATCGCGCTGTTGTGTGAACTCTCGTCTTGGACATGATTTTTTCTGATGGCATGCGAGACAGAAATTTTTTCCCCAAACACGCGGATTAGCTCACTAATGCCATCTGTTTCCATCGTCTATGCCTCCCGGTACCGCTAGTCATAGCGGCTAATCGAAAACTACAGATGCCACCATACTGTAACTTACTGCGTAGACTATAGAAATTAACGCCCCGTCAACTCTTGTCCTGTATCAATGGATGTCGCCTGAATTGCAAAGGTAGCTCTGGATAGCTTTATGATCGAACATGTTTATCAAACTATTGTTGGCAAACACGACTACCAATTGTTGCTAATTGCATTGGCACTTTGTTTGATATCTTCCTTTACTGCAGTGTCTTTGAATGAGCGCGCACGTGCTTCTAGTGAAAAGCAGCGTGATCATTGGATCTTGTTAGCCGCAGCTTCTCTTGGTGTTGGGGTTTGGGCTACAAATTTCATTTCCGTTTTGGCCTATGATTTAAAGTTTGATGCCAGTTATAGTTTGCCCGTAGCGCTTGCAGCGCTGGTGATGCCAATTTTGATTGCCTCATTAGGGTTTCGTGTCGCCACATATAACCGTACAAAACGTGCGCGAGGAGCAGCAGGCCTTATCGTCGGTCTCGGGATTGTGGGTGTGCATTTTCTAACCGTGTTTGCAATCGACTTTTCAGGATCTATTCAGCAAAACCTTGATTATGTTGTGGTTGCAGTTGCCGCGGGGCTAGGCCTCTCTGGCGCGGCCCATGTGGGGATGAATAAAACGCAGGATATTGTTCGTTACTGTGTGTCTGCGGGCTTGCTGACAGCAGCTGTGTGTGGGACGCATTTCATCGCCATGGCAGGTGTAAGCTTTGATCTTGATTCTGTGGCATCGGGTTCGACCAGTACCGTATTAGAAGCTTATTGGGTGATCGGTGTTTCATTAGTCACACTTGGTTTTCTTGGCTATTGCCTGTCCTCGGCGTTTGTGGAGCGCACTGATGCGGAGGGGAAGACACTGGAAGCTGTACGTCTCAAGAGCCTAGCTGATGCTGCGCTCGAAGGTATTGTTGTCATGGATGCTGGTGGTCATGTTGTGAATGTGAATGAAAGCTTCTCAAATCTTTCTGGCCGTCGGCTATCGGAGCTGAGAGGACATCATTTACAGCGCTATTTTGCTGATTTTGAGGGGAATGATAATATATGTTCGCTGACGGAAGGGTTGGCGCATTTGCCGGAGGTAGGACTGCATAATTTATCAGGTACACCAATCCCAACTGAACTGTTTTTCAAACAAGCTAACGTTAACGGTGAAATACAACATATTGCTGTTGTTCGAGATCTACGTGAGAAGAAGGAAGCGGAACAACAAATTAGCTATTTGTCTAATTATGACATGCTAACTGGGCTGGCAAATAGGCAACTGATGATGGATGGCTTGCGCCATGCAGTTCCTTTCGCTGCTAGAAATAAGAGCATTGTAGCCATATTTTATATCGATGTTGATGGTTTCAAAGAGCTAAATTCCGTTGCTGGTCAGCAGGGTGGAGATGCACTTTTAACAATTTTGGCAACACGACTAAAAGCCTGCGCTGGAGATGCTGACACGGTGGCAAGAATTGGTGCGGATCAATTCTGTATAATTCAAGAGAAAATTGAGCAAGCTGAAGAAGCTGGTAATCTGGCGGAATTAATTTGTAAGCGTGTCTCAGAACCTTTCTCCGTCGGATCCTCAATAGCATCCGTGAGTGTAAGTATTGGTATTGCAGCAGCCCCAAATGATGCGGAAATGCCGAGTGATCTGCTAGCTTGTGCAGAAATTGCCATGAAGAATGCAAAAGCATCGGCGGGTAACAGTTATAATTTTTATGAGGAAGCTCTGGACAAGGCGCAGTTTCAACGGCGGCAGCTTAAAACGGACCTCGTTGGAGCTATTGAACGCGGTGAAATTACCATGGCGTACCAGCCCCAGTTTGGTGCCCGAGAGAGTGAAGCGATTGGGTTTGAAGCGTTGGTTCGTTGGCAACATCCAAAACGCGGCGCAATTGGTCCTGCAGAGTTTATACCGCTAGCCGAGGAAAGTGGGCATGTAATTGAACTCGGTCAGTGGATCATTGAAGAAGCCTGTAGTGAGGCTGCTTCTTGGACTAAACCACTTACTATTGCGGTGAATTTGTCACCTGTACAGTTTCAGCAAGCCGAGTTGCCAGAGATTGTCGCTGCTGCGCTGAAGGAAAGCGGGTTAGCACCTGAAAGGCTTGAAATAGAGATCACAGAAGGCGTGTTGATCAATGATGTTGATCATGCCCTTCAGGTTCTTGGCAGACTTAAAGCCAGCGGCGCAAAGCTAGCAATGGATGATTTTGGTACCGGATATTCCTCCCTTAGTTATCTAAGGCGGTTCCCATTTGATAAGCTAAAAATTGATAAGTCTTTCATTCGAAACCTACATGATAGTGAGCAGTCGCGTTGTATCGTACGCGGTATGATAGGGTTGGCGCATGGGCTTAAGGTGCCTATTTTAGCTGAAGGTGTAGAGACGGAAGAACAGTTTGCCATGTTGCGTGTGGAAGGTTGCGATGAAATACAGGGCTATTTCTTAGGTAAGCCGAAACCAATCTCTGAGTACACTAATTTAACTGGTGCTGATCAAGAGGCAGAAGCTGCAAGCAATGTCCATGTCTTGCGCTAGCCGTCTGATGCAGTTGACTTGAGCATAACTGGACTGTTTTCGGAAATTTTCGTTTTTAGTGGAATGCTTCTATAAAAGCAGCTTGGATGGCCAACATGGCAGCACTTGCCGCCCATTTGTTCAACAACTAACCAAAGGCTGTCTTGATCACAGTCAGTTCTGAACTCTTTGACTAATTGGAATTCCCCGGAGGTTGCACCCTTGTGCCAAAGCTCACCGCGTGACCGGGAATAATAGTGTGCTTCACCTGTTTCAATTGTACGCTCAATGGCTTCTGCATTCATCCATGCCTGCATGAGTGCGCGCCCAGTGGTGGCACATGTGGTGAAAACGGGGATAAGCCCTCGTTCATCAAAGGCTGGCGCGAAAGATAAACCGTTCTCAACTGCTTTGCGGTCGGATCTGTCTGCAAATTGAATTTTAGTCATCAATTGATCTCAAAAGGTTTTTGAACAATGCTTATGGTAAGTCGCTTATCTTATGCTCTATCATGAGCCAGCTGTCACTATAGTGTGTGGTGAAAACCCAATTATGGTTCGCTGATCGTTGGTGAACGGGCTTCTTGCAAGCTGGAGAACGTACGAATAAATGCTAAGGCCGAAACCCCAACGCTGGAGCGAACACGTCCACGCTGAGCAGCAGCGGTTTGGAGGCCTACAAGTACCCAACCGTCGTCAGTTTCCTGTAAAATAGGCCCTCCAGAGTCCCCCTGAAGAGAAATGCAGCTTGTAACTAATACGGCACCGCCATTAAAGGCATTCACAATTTTACAGTTTTGCTCAATTGACAAAATATGGGCGCGGTCTTGGGGATATCCTGCAGCTGCAATTTTTGATGTGGATAATACCGCTCTTTGGCTTCTGGGGTTACCGCTAGAGGCTCCCGCAAAAGCACCATGCAGCTCAATATGACCAAGTTTTGCTCCAATGGGGTCAGCTAAAATAAGTAAGGCCCAATCATGCGGCATGTTTGAGGTGTTTGCTCCAGCCTGCCCGTTAAAGCCATCGCCTGTTTCATATGCGATAACGCGTGAATGTGCTGCATATTCACCGTGTGCATATCCTGCGAGAAACTGAACCATTGTGGCGGGCACCATGGTTTTCAGGCTTTTTGAATACAGGCAGTGCGCAGCTGTAAGAACGATGTTCTCGGCGATTAAACTGCCGGTGCAGTGCGTAGTTCCACCCACGTTAACTCGGCCAACGGTGCGCCATGGGTAAACATTACTATCCATGGCTTTGCGGTGGAAACTAGTAATTACATCTTCAGGAAGTTGGTTTTCAGGGACTTCACGAACAGTATAGTCTTGAGCACTTAAAGCGGACGAAACCAAAACCGTACAGAGTGCCGCGATAGAAAAAAAGATTTTCACAGAAGTACCCATTTCAAAAGTGCTATAGTTAAGACACCATAGCACTTTGTTTTTCTATTGTGCATCAAGATTGTTGCGGTATGCAGAAGCTGGCGGGCTACACCTCGCTAACCTCGAATTAAATCCCAAAATCTACGCTCCTGGTCTGCCTCTTTAAAGCATCCTCTGAATTGTCGTGTAATTGTATAAACGCCGTCATGCTTCACACCCCGGCACGTCATGCACTGATGTGTTGCATCCACAATTACCGCTACGCCTTTGGGGTCGAGATGTTTTTCAATAGCATCTGCAATCTGCGCGGTCATGGTCTCTTGAGTTTGAAGGCGTTTTGCGTAGGCTTCGACGATGCGAGCAAGTTTTGAAATACCAACTACACTACCATTTGGCATATAGGCTACGTGAGCCGTACCGCTTACAGGCACCATATGGTGCTCGCAGTGGCTTTCTACTTTGATGCCGCGTAGCACGACCATATCATCGTATCCGGCAACTTCATCAAATGTCCGAGAAAGAATTTCAGCAGGATCTTTGTGATATCCTTCAAAAAACTCTTCATAAGCTTTTGCTACACGCTTAGGGGTGTCAATGAGGCCCTCACGAGTAGGGTCATCACCCGCCCATTTTATAAGAGTGCGAACCGCGGCTTCGGCCTCGGCCCGTGTGGGGCGGTCATCGGCTTCCTGCGGGATAACCTTCAGTTCGGGATCGTCATTTGAGATCCGCTCAAGTACGGCATCCATTCGGATTTCCTTTCTTTGGTACGGTGGGTCCTACGTAATTTCAGAACCCCAACAGACTTAACTGCTCCTATATGGGTGTTTAATCCCCAATTCGAGGTATGCCGAACTGATCATTAAACGCTTAATTAGCTTCTTCTCTTGGTAGGGTTACTATCAAGAAAATCACCACTGATATGGTGTGATTTACAGCTAGTTCAATATAAGTACAAGAAAACTCCTATCACTTAAGTGGCATTAATTGACTAAATGCCTTGGATTTGGTCATGAAACTGCTTACGTATTTCGCAAGATACTAGATCACGGGTGTTTTATGACTGAGCTATATTCTACTGAAATTTTGCGTTGGACGACCCGGATTCCACACACGGAACGTTTAGAAGTGGCAGACGCAACGGTCGTGAAAACAAGCCGTATTTGTGGCAGCAGAATAACTGCGGATGCAATGTTCACGGAGGGGCGCATTTCAGCCTTTGGCCAGGAGGTGAAGGCCTGCGCACTTGGTCAGGCAACGGCAGCTATTGTTGGCCAAAATGTGTTGGGCTTAAACGAAGCTGAACTCAGTGATATCGCTGAGCGTTTTCGTCATATGGTAAAAACAGGAGAAGCTGATTTTCCAGAGAAATGGAAAGAACTAGCCCTATTATCACCCGTTAAAGATCACCCAGGGCGGCACGGAAGTGTCATGCTTCCGTTTGATATGCTCGAAGCTTTGTTTATAGAGAGCAGAGACGCTTAACGTGGCAGGTCGCGGCTTGCATCAAATCGATATTTCTTGAAA
>JBFOLV010000364.1:0-2353 GCA_040830325.1 Kordiimonas sp.
AAACAAACAACGCGCTCGCCCGGCGGGTGCGTCTTTACATTGTGCGGTTGACGTCCACTTGTCGACGACGCCCCCCCCCCACCCTCTGGGCACAACCACCACTCAAACCCATTTACCCGGAACGAAAATTCCAGCCACCCCAAAAAAAAAAAGGAAACAAAGCGCCCCCCCCCCTTTGCCCCCAAACAAAACTGGAACCCGCCATAAATTACCAAGGCCGACAGCGGCACCAGCTGCCGCAAGCACAAACCCCATGCCAGAAGACCAGCTCCGCTCCCCTACATTCGCCATATCCTGCTCCCCTTCACTCGGTCCAATCCGTCGTATCTTAATAATTGATCGCCGGACTTCCAGCCGGATAGAAAACCCCCATCAAGCGCATCCCACTTTCAGATGTGCACTCAAGAGAATGCCCCTGCCTATGCGGCAAAAAGATAATGTCACCCGGCTTTACTGGCGCACGTAACTCGCCCGTCCACATCATGCCTTCACCCGAGAGAATGACAATGGCTTCCTCATAAAGATGCCGGTGCATAGCTGCACGAGACTTTGGAACTTCACCCAAAAACTGTGTCACCTCATGAGAACCAATTTCGCTATCCACAAGCACCTGATAAAAGCGGTCCGCCATAACTTGTGCTTTAGCGGGGTCAACCGCTATGCATCGTTCTGAATGCTCATCATCAAAGCTATTTGATATATCCATTGGCCATTCTACCGCATCCGCTTCCGGGCATACTGCGGTAATCAACGTCATATTCATTTCGGTTTCGAATCGAAAACCTTCGCCAGCTTTAACGTAAACACCAACTTCGGGGCCAACACTGAACAATCTCCCGTCAATGTTCACATTTCCTTCGCCTTCAGTCACAAAAAGAACAGTGTCTGAGGAGGTCCGCCGCTGCCACGGGGAAACCCCTGGCACTACATCAAAACTCACAGCACTTAAGTGCTCTGCGCCATCAGCGGATGAGATGAGAGATTGAACCGACAGTGTTCCATGTTTTGTTGCCAATGCAGAGTTTCGGGTAAATACATACGCCCCTCCATCGAGCAACGCCTTACCATAATCACCGCCACTGCGTGAGACCTCCTTAGCGCCAGCCATCATTTCGATCTCTTCGGGGCTAGCTTCTGCATACGTGTCATCAAGATTGTTATGAGCGCCATCACAGTATGGACCAGAGCGTGTCTGCTTACATGCGCAAAGCAAGACGCTTTCATCGGCCTCTGCTTTAAAGATCAATGGCTCCATACCTGTCCCTTTATGGGCACCATCACAAAAAGGCTGCTTCTTACTTAGCCCACAACTGCACCACATATAGCGGCGTCCTTTTTTTAGCGTGACAAGGCATGGTTTTTTGTCGGCAACAACAGGCTCAGTAAGCTGAATATCTGCTTCACTGGTCATGGTATCTTCACCCCTAAGCAATACAATCTTGAGAGCCAGTCCTTAGACTGGCCCATTTATCAGTAATACGGAATAATTTGGCCCTTCCGCTGGACGCCTTAGAAGTTCCGAGTTAGTGAAACACCTATCGTCCTTGGCCGAACCGTAACATAGGCAAGCGGATCTTGCGTACCATTGATCGCATCAATCTGCGCACGCGTATCGAAAAGGTTCTTAACGAACAAAGAAACATTCCAGTCTTCATTCTCCACTCCCACCCTTACATTCATCAGCGCATAACTATCTAGCTCCACATCCAGCGGATTATTTGGGTTAAACTCAGTATTTGTGCTACCCCGCCAAGAGAGGTCACCTCTCATCACAAGTTCAAAATCACCACTAACTGGCGTTCGGTATGTTGCAGAAGCACTCCCTTGAAACTTTGGAACATTAGGCATGCGTTGACCGTCAAGCGCACGACTATCAGGGTCTCCCAAATCTGGCGCATCTTCAATGAGCTTCGCACTTTGGTATGACATACCAAGTGACACCTCAAACTGGCTAGACACTTGAGCAGCAAGCTCCACCTCAACACCATCAACCTTGGCCTTACCTGCATTTGTCAGGAAGGTGAACGCACCTGTCGCATCCCTTGATAGCACCTGCATATCAGTCCAGCGCAGTGAATAAACTGATGCATTGAAATTCACACGGCCATCAGCGAGCGTTGACTTCATGCCAAGCTCATAGTTCCAAAGAGAGTCCGAGTTATAGGATGGCAACAGTTGAATTTCGCTAGATATGCTAGGGCGGTTTACACCACCAACGCGGAAACCTTGCGCTGCTGTAGCATAAAACAGCAGATCATCTGTTGGACGATAAGAAGCGTTAAACTTGAACGTTGTTTTATTCTCTGAGGTTTCCTGTGCAACAGCATCTCTGACAAAGTCATCTGAGAAGCCA
>JBFOLV010000365.1:0-2360 GCA_040830325.1 Kordiimonas sp.
ATGACACCCGTATGCACCGAAAAGGTGCCCCCTTTTTCATCGACAAGATGCCAAACAACTTCAGGCACATTGGCCTTATTCAGCTAATTTTACCAAATGCGAAAATCATAGATGCCCGCAGGGACCCTATGGCTTGTTGCTTCAGTGGTTTCAAACAGCTTTTTGCGGAAGGCCAAGAATTCACGTATGGCTTGGAGGAAATCGGCCGATATTACAGAGGCTATATTGACTTGATGGAACACTGGGACAAGGTGCTACACGGCAAAATACTGCATGTACAATATGAAAATGTCGTTGCAGATCTTGAAACACAAGTTCACAGGATATTAGACTACTGCGGCTTACCGTTTGAGAAGGCCTGCATCAACTTCCACAAAACTGAACGATCCGTGCGCACAGCAAGTTCTGAGCAAGTACGAAAGCCTATCTACAAAAGCGGCCTCGCGCAGTGGCAAAACTTTGAGGATTATCTAGGGCCCTTAAAGCAAGCGGTAAATTCTCAATAATAGAGTTATGTGTTCCTTAAGAATAAGCCCCCTATACTAGGCTCGTTAGCAACCCAGTTTAACGGTGATAACACCATGACATTCTTGAGGTTGATATTTCTAGCAACACTAATACTGACAACAAGTTTTGCCAGCGCCTCGAATGGTGAAAAACTGATTAAGCTAACGTCAACTGAATGGCCGCCCTATACGGGCGAAAACCTACCCAAACAAGGCTTCATGACGGAAATTATCCGGAACACGCTCACCGAGGCAGGGTACGGGTTACAAGTCGATTTTTCTGCTTGGCAAAGATCTCTCGCAACAGCATACGCACAGCGCAACTATCACGGTACCCTTATGGTGTATCGTTCCAAAGACAAAGAGGACAATTGCCATCTAACAAAAGCCGTTGCCAAAAGTCATCTCGGGTTTGTGCAAAGAAAGGATACACCTGTTATCTGGTCAAAGCTGGAAGACCTGACCGGCGTCCGTATCGGTAGTGTAGCAGGGTATTTTAATTCCATAGAATTTGACCGGTTAGCCACGGAACAAATTTTGGACGTTAGCGCAGTGTTCAATGACACGTTGAACATGCGGCGTGTTGCCTTTGGCAGAATAGAACTGGCCGTCATCGATAAAAGCACAATGCATTATCTCATTAAGACCGAACCAAGCCTAAAGGATTACAGGCATATTCTGGAATTTAATTCAACGCCACTCGCGACCCATGCCTTACATGTTTGCTTCAACAAAACCGATGAGGGTCGCGTTTTGCGTGATGCCTTTGACAAAGTCTTCAACCCCGAACAGGCTAAGGCCATTATCGAAAACGCCTTGAAAGAATATTGAGCCTCGTCAGGCGTCAGGCTAACTTAGCACCATTAGGCACTTCACTATCAGGAACAGCCAGCACTACTGCACCGTCTTCTCGGTGGAACCCGGTTACCAAGCATTCTGACATTAAGGGCCCTATTTGTTTTTTGGGAAAATTCACCACAGCAACCACTTGCCGTCCAATCAGCTCTTCCGCACTGTATAGGTCGGTAATCTGTGCGCTGGATTTTTTCGTCCCTAACCCTGGCCCGAAGTCAACATGAAGAACATAAGCTGGCTTACGTGCCTCTTTAAACACTTCAGCTGAAATGACGGTACCAACACGCAGTTCAACACGGCTAAAATCGCCCCAATCAATCAGATCCATTTTACATTTAACTCCGAGCGATAGTCAGGAAATGCATGTGTTTATCATATTGCCCCAAAACATCATGGATTAGTTGTTCTTGAGAGAAACCAAAAACATCATAATGCTGCCCCCCTTCCAGGAGATGAACTTCTGCCCTGTAATAAAGCTCAGGCGCACTCGCTGCAGGGTCCGTTGCCTGATGCCCAAAATCCGGTCCTTTTAGTTCCCGTGTATGGACAGAATATAGGAAATCCATTTCTTCGCCGTGCAAGATACGCAGCGCCGTACCGTCTGACGTTACCTCTACCTGTGCTTCGCTATCGCTTGCGCTAATTTCAGCAGCTACTTTCTTCAGTGCCGGGCAAACAGTTTCATCAATAAAATCCGCCATCTGGTTTTTATCAGGAAACAACAACAGAGCCTTAAGGCGCTGCTTCCAGCTAGTTTCTCTGCCAACAATTGTTATATCCGGCGCTACAGCCGCACCGTGGAGCTTCGCGGTTTCCATCCGTAGCCCCTTAACTAGGCCAAAGCACGCAAGTATAATGACAAATGTAAATGGCAGTGCCGTCGCAATTGTAGCCGATTGCAGGGCACCAAGCCCGCCGCCAATCATAAGCACTGCAGCAACCGCACCTTGAGATGTAGCCCAAAACACGCGCTGCCAAACAGGGGGACTAAGGTGCCCA
>JBFOLV010000366.1:0-4330 GCA_040830325.1 Kordiimonas sp.
GACAACAGCTGATCAAGGCAACGATCCGAACTATAGCCAACGTAGGCTATTCGGATACAACAGTTGGTAAAATTGCAAAAGAAGCTGGGCTGTCCGTTGGAATTATTTCGCACTATTTTGGCGGCAAACAGGCACTTCTTGAAGCCACAATGGCGAAAGTACTGTTTGAACTTCATGATGCATTTCTTTCAAGGCTTGCAGATGCCAGCACTCCACGGGAAAGATTATCCGCAATAGTCCTTACCAATTTCGATGACAATCAATACCAGCCGGAAATTGTCCGCGCATGGCTTGCTTTTTGGGCGCAGGTAGCATTCTCCCCCACATTGCATCGTCTTCAACAAATCTACAGCAAGCGTCTGCTTTCAAATTTTAAGCACGAACTTCGACAACTAATCCCTGCAGACCAAACGTCCGGCACCGCCGAAACACTTGCCTCTCTTATTGACGGGTTTTGGCTACGCTCAGCCACCGGTGGCACCCCCCCTCAATTGGGAATGATTCGTACACTCGTCGAGTCGTCCATTGACTACCATATCAACGCGGCCAAACGCGGTTAAAAAAAGACACAAGAACTCCGTTGGGAAGTCCGCTTTCAACAAGTACACCATGGCTGGATCCATTGAAAACAAAGGATTCGGTACGCGACTGCACGTTTTTTTAATCGCTCACATTTCTGTCACGAAAGCGTAAAGATTTCAGCGCATTAAGACGCGTCAAAATTTTTTGTTGAATATATGTTCAATAAAAAAGTCATTCAATTTAGCATTTTCAAGGGCGAAGAAATATGACACTCGACGGAAAAAAAATGACGTTGCTGGGAGCATGCAGTGTGCTGGCATTCTCAACAGTCAGCATCGCAGAGGAAGCGACTACGGAAGCAACTAACAGCGCGAACTCCAACATTGAAGAAATCGTCGTAACAACCCGACAAACAACGTTTGCCAACAATGGTACAGACCAGGTCATGCTTGACCAGCAGCCTGACGCCTCCAGTGTTTTGTCAGCGGTCAACAACCTCCCTGGCATTTTCATCGCGGAGGGGGGCCCATTCGGCTCAGATGATTGGTCTACCACAATCTCCATCCGTGGTTTTAATGTTGGCTTGGCTGAGCAACAAGTAGGCATGACCATTGATGGCCTGCCTAACGGCAACTCCAACTATGGAGGCGGTTCAAAAGCAAACCGGTACCTTGATAGCGAAAACCTGCAACAAGCAGCTGTTTCACAAGGTACAGCCGATATTTCTTCCCCTTCTCACGAAGCACTCGGCGGTACAATCAACTTTATCTCCAACAACCCCTATGAAGAGCAACGTTTCTGGGCAGGCCTTAGTATTGGCAATAACAATGCACAACGCTATTTCTTCCGCTATGACACGGGTGAAATTGCTGAAGGCACAACCGCTTACTTCAGCTATTCCCACACTACAAACGATGCCTGGATTGGCAATGCGGGCGGCACAACGCGTGACCACGCAGAGTTCAAAATTGTATCGGAGCAAGACGAATGGACCTTCACGGGCCGCGCGTCATGGGACGACGCTTGGGAAAACAACTATCAGCGCATCTCCCTGGCTCAGTTTAAAGAAAACCCAGATTGGGACCGCCTGACCGACGTTGTTACCGGCGTTCCGTACATTGACCAAGTGTACCGTCCAGCATGGGGTACACTCCGTGAAAACTGGTTCGGTTATGTTCGCGCAGAATATGAGGACGAGCAATTCTCTTTTGATGTAACACCTTACTACCACGAGAACTCTGGACGTGGTGACTGGTTGCCACCTTATGTGGCCCTTATTTCAGGTGGTACTGTTAAAGATGAAACCACCTACGGCGGTAGCCTAAGCGGTGGCTATACTTTCACCGATAGCAGTGGATCGCCGCTTGCGCCTAATGCTGGCTGTACTGCAAAACTTACCTTCCCATATGGCGGCGGCGCGCCCGCAAACAACCCGCCCTGTTTGCCTGCGGGCGCAAATCCTGGTAACTCTTACCGCCACGCACATTATGGCAAGCAGCGTATTGGTGTTACTGCAAACGGTGCCTATGACGTTTCAGAAAATGACACCGTGCGTGTAGGCCTATGGTGGGAAAATACAGATCGTGACGAATCTCGTGACTGGCACCGCGTACTCGACCCAAGGTCTGGCATCCAGTTTAACAATACGCCTTACTGGGTTCAGTATGACAACACGTTCAATACAAAAACACTGATGCTGTATACAGAGAATACTTTGGATGTTGGTATGCTCTCCATTCGCGCCGGCGCAAAAAAATATCTCGTTGACCTTAAACTGCATGACAACTTTGGTAACAGTAGTGATGTTGAGTATGCTTCTGATTCAGACATTCTCTTCACTGCAGGCTTAAACTTCGAGGCCACAGAGGAGCTGGAGCTTTTCGCAGGTTTCTCGCAGAACTTTGCCGCCATCAAAGATTCGATGGTCGAAAACGCAGCAACACGTGCTGACCTTGATCTTTCTGACCTCGAGCCGGAGACAGCTGACAACTTTGACGTCGGTTTGCGTTTCAACAGTGGCAATATCAAAGCGACCCTGACGGGCTACTACATTGAATTCAACAATCGGATCACGCTCATTTCAAATGGCGACTCTGTAACCGGTATCGATTATGCCGGTGAGCAAGACAATGTACCGTTTAACGTTGGTGGCATTGAATCAAAAGGTATCGAAGCAAGCTTGTCGATGGATTTCGCAGAAAACTGGAACTTCTACACATCTGTTACGGTGAATGATTCAAAATACAAAGACAACACCCCCGTGTCTGTTAAAGACAACAAGGTAGCACTCTCTCCGGAATTCCAACTTGTTGGCACACTCAGCTACTATAACGATGGAATACGTGCGGGCGTTTCTGCCAAACATGTTGGTGAGCGTTACGGTAACTTCAAGAACACTGACCAACTGCCAGCCCACACAGTTGTGGACGCCTGGCTTGGGTACACGCTTGATGAAGGTACCATCCCAGGGATTTCACAAATTGATGTAAGCCTGAATGTTACAAACCTGACAGATAAGCGTTACCTCGGTGGCGGAACCTCCGGCAGTTACTTTATCGGTGCAGAGCGACAGGCAACAGCGAATCTCACTCTGAAATTCTAAGTTCATTATAGCAACCAATACCGGGCGACCAAGGTCGCCCGTTAAGTCCCCAACTCACTGAAACGGATACGGCTATGATAGATCGTCGCACGACTTTGAAACTGATGGCAGCAACTGGCGCAGCAGCAGCCTTCGATCCTGCGGCTAGAGCACTAGCCAAGCCTATTGTAGAAGTAACTCCGTCCCGCTTGTCACGCGTTCTGTTTGGCTCTTGCGCACATCAAGATAAACCTCAGCCAATCTGGCAACCTATTAACGAGCTCAATCCCGATCTTTTTATATTCCTTGGCGACAATATATATGGCGACACCCGCGATATGGCCTTGTTGGCGGAGAAATATAAAAAGCTCAGTCTTAAGCCGGGCTTTCAAGAGTTACGGTCAAAGACCCCTGTCATTGCCACATGGGACGATCATGATTACGGCGAAAATGATGCTGGCCGCGAATACCCGATGAAGCAGCAATCGAAAAAGATATTCCTCGATTTCTGGCAAGAGCCATCCGATAGCGCTCGTCGGCGGAGCCGCGATGGAATCTACACTTCTTACATGCTGGGAACCGACAAAGAACGTGTTCAGGTTATTCTTTTGGACTTGCGCTGGGATCGGTCCCCTCTCAAGCACGTTGATGCAACTGAAGCCAAGCGAAGAGACCAGATGGCGTTTGGTCCTTACCTGCCTGATACAGAGCCTGGTGCCGCCATGTTAGGTGAAAACCAATGGAATTGGCTGGAGGAGGAACTGAAAAAGCCAGCAAAGCTGAGGATCATTGGCTCCAGCCTACAGTTCATCAGCACGTTTCCCGGGTGGGAGGCCTGGAGCCTATTCCCATCAGAACGCCAACGTATGATCCGTCTTATAGAAAAGACCAGAGCCAACGGCGCACTCTTTATTAGCGGTGACACGCACTGGGCTGAAATCTCTTGTCAGGACGATCATGTTCCTTACCCGCTCTATGACTTCACATCCAGCGGGCTGACGCAGACATGGCACAATATGAGCCCGAACGCATATCGGCTACCCGACTGCATGTATACCCAGCCTAACTTTGGTGTCATTGAAATCGACTGGGATGTGCCTGATCCGCACATTGTTATGCAGGCCCGGAATGAAACTGGAAAACCCGTTTTTGAAAAATCTCTGCTGTTGAGCCAGCTGTCCCCGTTCTAACTACACAGTTGGCCCAAGGTGGGCGCCGCAGCAGGGA
>JBFOLV010000367.1:0-2333 GCA_040830325.1 Kordiimonas sp.
GAGAATATCCGCTGCCTTGCAAAAGTGTTTTAGGCGGGGGTATCCATTGGAGGCAAGACAATTGGGCAGGAAAACAAAGCTTTTCGACTTCTCAAGGACTTGGTCTGAACCATGCTAAAGCCATACGCCCTTCATTTCTACCGAGTAAGGATTTGTTTTCTGTGCATTTTTCTTGTTAGCAGCTTTTTTTCAGTGGAGGCGGATGCTAGACGCAGAACAGGATATATAGACTTAACCGGGTGGCAAAGTGACGATGCAGTAGAACTGAATGGTCCATGGCAAGTGATCAGGAATAAAATTGCAAGACCTGATACATTCGATGCGCAGTACCAGGGTGAAACATCAACCTTACCTGATTTTTGGTATTTATCTAAGGGCAGTTTGGCTGAAGGAAAGGGTTGGCCTGCGGGGTTTGGCGTAACGTCCTATCGGATAAAGGTTAGTTTGCCCGACAATGTACCGAGACTATCGTTGCAGGTGGAGGAGGTTTATTCCGCCTATGAAGTTTGGGTAAATGGCGTATTGTTAACGTCCAAGGGCAGGGTAACGGAAAGCCCAGAAGGTGCCGCATCGCTCTATGCAGGGTCTCTCGAGCCTTTACCTAACGCGGCAGACCTGGAAATCGTATTTATAGCGTCGAATTACGAGCATGCTCGTGGCGGGGCTTTGGCTGCACCCGTTTTGGGGCCCAGCGAGTTGCTGACCAGAAGCCGGCAACTCGATACGCTATATTATGTGGCGCTATTTGGTATTCTAGGTGGCCTGCTGTTGTTCCATGTTGCTTATTTTGTTAGCAGTTTTTCGACCGGTTCACATTGGGCGCACTTGTGGTTCGCCTTGACAATAATATTGTTCATACTGCGGTTGGCGTTATTGCATGAGATCCCCTTTGAGATCGTCGGGCGAAATTTTGACGTAAATCTGAAGGCAATTGAGTTTCTGGTAGTTTATCTGATGGCTCCCGCTTGGCTTGCGTTTTTTGCATCAGTTTTCCCAAAAGAATTCACTCCCAAAGCCAGAATTCTACTTTGCGTGCCAGCGATCCCTTTTGTTTTTAGCGCCGCTTTTCTATCGGTTTATACCACAACCAAGATTTTGCCATACTTTCTCGTCTTCACCTTTATTTGGGCAACTTGCCAACTTGTTCTGGCGACCAAGGCCTGGAAAAATGGTCGGCCGGGGGCGAGGGCAATTGCGATCTCCACGTTTGTGTATTTTATTACAGCGATTTGTGACTCGTTGTTTCACCTTATTCTAATCTTTCCAGTTCTTTGGTGGGATTTGGAGCTGATGCCGCTTGGGTTTATTGTGGTATCTATTGGCTATTCGCTTGCTCTTGGTGAAAAATCTACATCAAACTACAAGCAATCCCTTGAGCTAACGCACAAACTTTCAAACTTGAATGAAACACTTGAAGAACGTGTTTTACGACGAACCCAGGAGGCCAATGAAGCCCGACTAGATGCAGAAAAAAGCGCAGAAGAGAAAACCAACTTTCTAGCTGCGGCTAGCCATGACCTCAGGCAGCCAGTCAATGCCCTTAGCATTTTCAATCAAACACTTAGAGAGAATGCCAAAGAGAATTTGCATCTTTCCAAGATCGCTGAACAGCAGCAGAATATCATCGGTTCTATGATGAAAATGCTGGAAACCATGTTGGATGCAACACGGCTTGAAGCAAACATTCAATCTGCGTTAATGCGTCCAGTGGCTCTTCAACCGTTGTTTGACGTTCTTTATGAAACCTTGCTTCCGATAGCGCAGCAAAACAACGTAAAACTATCTGTGGTGCCAAGTTCTCGTGCTGTACTAGCGGATGAAAAACACCTTCATAGAGTTCTCTCAAATTTAGCTATTAACGCAATCAATGCGTCCAAGGATGGTAAGGTTTTAATTGGCGCCAGACCTAACGGACAGAATGTGAATCTTATTGTTGCTGACGATGGGCGCGGAATCTCACATAGCGATCAGAAACGTATTTTTGAACGTTTTGTGCGTATTGGTGACGCTGGCCAAGGGCCCTCGGGTTTTGGCCTAGGGCTGTCGATCGTCACAGACCTCTGTGCGTTGATGGAGATGCAAATAGAGTTGAAGTCAGAGCCGAATAAGGGCACGACATTTAGAATATGTGCATACAATGCTGAACTGCCGACTCCGGACAATGTGGATATTGAAGATTTAATCGAACCGCCTCGTCTCGAGAGGCGTCTTGCAATTCTGGTTGTTGACGATAACGAAGAAGTTTTAGACGCAATGGTACAGCTTATAAGAGGGTGGGGACATGCAGCACGAGGGGTACAGTCAATTGAAACAGTGATAGAAACTCTGGAGGA
>JBFOLV010000368.1:0-3555 GCA_040830325.1 Kordiimonas sp.
CACCGAACAGTCACCGCAGCCCTCACAGACACGGTCATTAATGAAGAGGCGTTTTTTAGGATCAGGCATCAACCCTTTTTTGCGGCGTCGGCGCTTCTCAGCGGCACATGTTTGGTCATAAATGATAACCGTCACGCCTTTGGTTTCACGCAACTTCCGTTGAAGCGCTTCCAGCTCAGAACGATGATGAATTGTCTCAGCCGCAGCCAAGGCACCGGTTTCACGGGTGCGCACTACGTCATCACTCACAATGACAAGTGTTTCCACACCTTCGGCGCGGCACTGCATGGCTATACTGCCAACTGTAAGTGTGCCCTCTGCAGGCTGACCGCCGGTCATCGCAACTGCATCATTATAGAGAATCTTGTATGTGATATTGACGTTCGCAGCCACAGCCTGACGAATGGCAAGCACACCAGAGTGCTGATATGTACCATCACCCATGTTTTGGAACGTATGTGGTATTTCGGTAAAGCGGCTAAGCCCGACCCAAGCGACCCCTTCACCGCCCATTTGACTAAACGTGTCAGTGTTCCGCCCTTGCCCAAGCACCATCACATGGCAACCAATACCGCCGCCTGCAGTACTTCCCTCAGGCACCTTCGTTGAGCGATTATGCGGACAGCCTGCGCAAAAGAACGGCTTACGTGTGATAATCTCAGGCGGTAACGTCAGCGCCTTCGTGCATTCCCTATGATTCTCAAGTGCCTTAACCACCACTGAAGCCAAATTGGTATCAGCTAGAACAGTTACTAACTTCTCAGCAACCAATTCTGGCGAGAACTCCCCAACCATTGGGAACAGTTCTTTCTCGTTTTGGTCCCGAAGGCCGTAAATTGCGGGGCGCTCGTCGGCAGGCCAGTTGAACAGCTGCTCTTTAAGTTGCTTTTCAACAAGCGGCCTCTTTTCTTCAACAATGATTATCTCATCAAGACCACGAGAGAACTCGCCAATTTTCCGTGGATCAAGTGGCCATGTCATACCCACTTTGAAGATAGACACGCCTGCGGCTTTAGCTTGTTCTTCAGTTAGACCAAGAATACGCAAGGCTTCCATCAAATCACCGTGCGCCTTACCAACAGTTACGATACCGATTTTTGGCTGATCCGATTTCCAGACAATACGGTCAACGTTATTGGCGTATGCCCAAGCGTAGATGGCTGGAATACGTTCTTCAAGCAACCGGTATTCAAGCTGCATACGTTCAGCAGGCCACTTTAGTGTTGGGTCATAGTTAAACCCATGGGGCGGCACCGGGTGATCAGGCTTCACAAATGTCGGCAAGTCGGCTGGCAGGTTAACAACTTCACCGCTCTCAACAATTTCCGTAAGTACCTTTAGGGCAACCCAACAACCACTGTAGCGCGATAATGCCCACCCCATCAGGCCAAATTCAAGAATTTCAGCGACTGACGCCGGCGCAAGTATCGGGATCATGCAGCTTTCAAAAACATGATCCGTCTGATGTGGGAACATAGACGACTGAGCGGCATGATCATCACCTGAAAGCGCGAGAACCCCGCCGTGCTTCGACGTCCCTAGAATGTTCGCATTGCGGAATACGTCGCCTGTACGGTCAACACCGGGCCCTTTACCATACCAAATGCCATATACGCCGTCATAATCAGTTTGGCCGTAATGATCGAGCTGTTGAGTTCCCCAAACCGCAGTTGCACCCAAGTCCTCATTCACGCCCGGCTCAAAATGAACATCATGTTCGGTCAGTAGTTTCTCATTCTTCCAAAGCTCTTGATCGTATCCACCAAGCGGCGAACCACGATAACCAGAGATAAAGCCTGCTGTCTTCAGACCGTCGCGTTCATCCATCTGCGCTTGCATCATCGGTAAGCGAACAAGTGCCTGAATACCTGTTAAAAAGATGTTGCCTTCACGTGCCTGATACCGATCAGACAGCTTATAAGATTCAAGGAAGTGAGACCCGTCCATTTTACCCGCCATGTTGTGTAATTCTGAAACTATTATAGCCCAAAGGCATAGGTGGGTGCGCCCAATCCAACCTGCGCGATTGACAAACAAAGCATGTATCCACTAAAAATTATACCAATATTAGGAGTTTCACCCAATTGAATACCTTAGATGAGTTTGATCGAAAGATTTTGGAGGCCATGCAGCAAGATGGCCGGCTGACAATCGTACAGCTAAGCGAACAGGTTGGTCTTTCAACAACCCCATGTCAGCGCCGCCTGAAGCGCCTTGAAGAAGAAGGTTACATCAAAGGTTACACTGCGGTTATTGACCCGCTCAAACTCAACTATCAGATTAATGTCTTTGTATCAGTTAAGTTAGAGCGACAAGCAGAAGACTTCCTTGAACGTTTTGAAGACAGCATCTCCAAGCTGCCAGAGGTGATGGAAAGCTACCTCATGTCTGGTGGTGGACGAGATTATATGCTGCGTGTAGTTGCCAAAGACCTGTTATCATACGAACGTTTTCTTGTTGAGCATCTAGCTCGCATACCCGGTGTTGCTAACATTGATACGAGCTTCTCAATCAAGCAAGTTCTGGCCCGCAGCAGCCTACCGATCGATTAACATCTTACCACAAGCCTGTAGATTGCATTCCGCCGCCTTTATTGTATCATCAACATTGGCGGCTCGTCGCTACACCATGCTCACATAGGGGGGGTCTTGTGAAAAAGATATTTGTCGGACTGTTGTCTCTAGGCCTTTCGGGGCACTTGCAAGCAAATCCCATAGACCTTAGCTCAGCCAACCTCGTGGACTTAAGCCATACATACAGTGCCGACACACTCTATTGGCCAACCTCACCAAGTGAATTTGAACACAAAGAACTGAGCTATGGCCGAACTGAAGAAGGTTTTTTCTATTCCGCATATAGTCTCTGCACCCCAGAGCATGGCGGAACCCACCTAGACGCCCCAATCCACTTTTTTGAGGGACGCCAGACGGTAGACGAAATCCCTTTGAAGAACCTAATACTTCCAATGGTGGTTATTGATGTCAGCAAACAATCCGCTCAAGATCGAAACTACCGCTTAACTTTGGAAGATATAGAAAGATTTGAAGCGGACCACGGCCAAATACCAAATGGTTCCGCCATTCTTCTTAGGACTGATTGGGATAGATACTGGCCTGATGCAATGGGGTATCTGGGCGATGATGAGCCGGGAGACGCCAGCAACCTTAGCTTCCCTTCCTTTGGTGCAGAGGCAACAGAATTTCTGGTAAAACAACGAAACACGAAACTTATTGGCTTGGACACAGCATCAATTGACTACGGTAAATCAACCGAGTTTCCTGTGCATCAGATTGTGGCAGAGGCCAATATATCTGCACTTGAAAACCTTACAAATTTGAAAGAGTTGCCACCGACTGGTGCATATATCATAGCCTTGCCGATGAAAGTTGGTGGCGGCTCGGGCGCACCAGTTAGAGTAGCTGCAATACTACCCACACAGTAAATAAACTAAGGCGCATTTAGAAGATATGGTTTCGGCACATACTTCAGCAGTAAGGAAGTGTATGCCGAGCTATTCCTAAAAGCTGTTATAGCTGCATTAATTTGCTCCACTTC
>JBFOLV010000369.1:0-2940 GCA_040830325.1 Kordiimonas sp.
GTTGTAGTGCTGGCTGGAGTGATGAATAACGTGTGCAGCCCACATCCAGCGCATACGGTGGCCAAAGCGGTGAATCCAATAGTAGGCGAAATCATCTAAGACAAAAGCAAGTATAAAAACAGGAAGCGTTGCTTCAAAATCAAAGAGGCGATAGTTCTCCCAAACCCAATATGCCATTGTAACGACAAATGTTGCGGTTAGGGCGCTGACAACGGTACTACCGAGGCCCATAAACATAGACGTAAAGGTATCTTTCCCCTCATATCTTACACGGCCTTTTTTCCAGCCGTAGAAAAGTTCTGCAAGCACTAGGACTACAAATAGAGGAACTGCCCATTCAGTTGGTTTAGGTAGATCAAGCGGCATCACTATTCCTTTTGTTTTGAGCAGTATGCTTTGATAGTAGCGCAACAGCTTGATGAAGCATTTCTGGAGGCAGGTTAAGTTTAACGGAAGGTTGGGTGAAATCGCCGTGATTTACTATCAAAGTATCGTTCTTTGTTTCCCAGCTTATCTCAGTGGCTTTTGTTAAAGTCCTGCACACAACCCGGTCACCGAGTTGGGTGACTAACCCAATCTCTGAGCTGCTGTCTGCCATAGGGAGTATAGATACTTGCTTGTTTATTGATATAATAGGGTTTCCGGGCGCTGATTCTGGGGCATAACGCATATAGTTTTTGCGTATGCGGTCAGCTGTTAGCCCACTGGGCACCGGAAACATTTTTCCAGCGACCAATGCTAGTAATACAATTGCAACTAAAGAAGATGACAGTTGTAACCAGTCCATTTATGTACCCTAATCTTAGAACTACTAATACTGGACTATAAAGTATGACAATTTTAGTGGAAGTCCAGCAGCGAAATTTTTCTCTGGATTAGACTAGGAAAAGGAGAGCTGTTTTGAGGTTTTATGTATTATTTTTCACGGTTTTTAGTGCCCTTGGGAATTTATCATTTGTCGATGCTGCGGAGGAAGCGGTTCAGCCAATTGTAATAGGGCATAGAGGGGCGAGTGGTTATCTCCCGGAACACACGCTGTCTGCCTATAGTTTGGCGATAGAGCAGGGTGTTGATTATATTGAGCCGGATCTGGTCATGACAAAGGACGGGGTGTTGGTCGCGCGTCATGATATCTATCTTTCAACAACAACTGATGTCGCATCACGTCCTGAGTTTTCAAATAAGAAGCGTATATTTGAGGGCAAAGAAGACTGGTTTGTATTCGATTTTACTTATGATGAGCTTGCAGAGCTAAGGGCTGTTCAGCCATGGAAATCTAGGAGCGCTGAATTTGATGGTGCAGAAGGTATTCCAACCCTAAAAGATATTGCTGAGCTCGTATTGCAGCACAACAAAGATGGACGAGAGGTTGGTCTATATATTGAACTAAAACGTCCCGATATTTTTGTCGACCTAAAGTCTGGTTTTACTGAATATTTTTTATCTGAACTAAAAACTTTAGATAAGCGATCTATCCCATTGTATTTTCAGTGCTTTGATGCAAATTTTATACTCGATATATCATCAAAAACGAGCATTCCATTGATACTGTTAGTGGGTGGTAAGCGGGACAATGTTACTGGATGGTTTAGTCCTGATGTAGACTTTGAGTTGTTCTACAGCAAGGTGGCAGGTTTTGGGTTAAACAAGGCGTTACTTATCAACAAAGATGGCACATCTAGTGGTGTCTTAGAGAGAATTAAAAGAACTGGGTTGCAAACACATGTTTGGACAATTCGTAATGACCAAGTCCCATCTATGTTTCATACTGTGCAACAAGAGCTTAAGTTGCTATATAGTATGGGGGTTGACGGGGTATTTGCTGACTTCCCTGACACTGCTGTACAGGTAAGACAAAGTATGGATTTGATAGAAAAGAGGCCTTTTTAATGCTTGATGCGGTAAAGGGTATTTTAACAGCCATCATTTTTGTAGTGATAATCAGGCTAGGTGCTGAGGTCCTGTTTTCTGCTGCAGGTATGCATTAAAGGGTTGATATCCATAAAAAAGGGCACTTTAACAGTGCCCTTCATTTTCCATATGTGATGGGAGCTAATCATCTTCTCCAGACGGGAAGTCATTGCCAAATGGAAATGGAAGATCATCAGTTTTAAAGCTCAGATATGCAAGAATTTCACTTAGATAGCGAGATGCTGTACCAATTGCTGCTGTAATGGCAGTATTTGGTGGTCCAACCAATAGCGAAACAATAAATTGCAAGAACGCTAAGAAGAATGTGACTGACAGGGCGAATTGTCCAACGAAACCAAAGATCAGCATAAAGATACCGCGCTTCAAACTCGCTCCCCAGTCTTTATCTTTTAAATCTTCTACAAAGGTATCTGCGTTATCCGGTTTTTCCGAAACAGTTTCCTCTACTTTAATTTCTTCTACTTTTGGCGTTTCTTTGTCGGCTGTAGTTTTGGCTGTGCTGGCCCTTGCTGTGGTTTTTTTAGCCGCTGTACCTGTTTTGCTAGTAGAAGTTTTCCGGGTAGTTGTCTTTTTTGCGGTTGTTTTCTTCGCAGGAGAAACTTTCCGAGTAGACGTAGTTTTAGCTGTGGCCGTCTTGCTGCTAGAGGTTTTTTTGGTTGTAGCAGGTTTACTTGCCGCTGTTTTTCGTTTAGCCGCTGGTTTTGTGGCAGTAGAAGCTGCTTTACGCGGCGTTTTGGCTTCAGGAGTGCTTTCCTCGCTCATTATAGTCACCTTAATCTAGATAAATCTATATTTCACAGTTGGGGGCAGAAGTCCTGAGTTTCAAGTCTATTCAGGATGGTCCCAAGGGATTGGTCCGCCTACTAATTTACTGGCTTCTGCGCCATCAACGGGTTTGGAATAGTAGTATCCTTGGGCATAGCTAAAGCCCATGTCTCTGAGCATTATAATTTGCTCAGTTTCTTCAAGGCCCTCTGCCACTAAGCTGTGGCCCAGGCTTTCCGCCAA
>JBFOLV010000370.1:0-5347 GCA_040830325.1 Kordiimonas sp.
ACATCGTGTTTGGAGAGATACTTGTTCTTGCAATTGCTACTGGGCTCTATTTTTCAGATTGGGTGGTAGGTGTTGGCGTTGCAATAGGACTAATTATCCTCCTTCAGATTAAGGTCATTACCGCTATTGTATTAATCTTGTTGTCCGTTTTTTGGGGATTAGTGGCATATGCCATCGCAGACTATTTTGCTTGGGGGACTGGTGCCACTATTGCCGTCGTTCTTATAGCAGCAGCAGGCACAGGCGGGGCCCATATAGGTTTCTACGAGTGGCAAAGTGATATGGACACAGAATAGCTTGGTTAACGATCACGCTTTGCGTGGGGATTTAAACCAGTATCTGATAGATCGTAGTTCCCACGATTTAGCTCATGGATCACCAAATCACCTATTC
This sequence comes from Kordiimonas sp., assembly GCA_040830325.1. Taxonomy (GTDB): domain Bacteria; phylum Pseudomonadota; class Alphaproteobacteria; order Sphingomonadales; family Kordiimonadaceae; genus Kordiimonas. The sequence continues at coordinate 394 of JBFOLV010000370.1, forward strand.
GGTAAATTTCGGCTATACCTACCTCTAAATGAGCCACACATGAGGTATAGCCGACTTTATCATCTAGTGTTCCGTAACTATGCTTTGCTTTGGCTTCTCGTGATACTTTTATATGATAGCTTCTGATCATCTGTTCTAAGTTATAAGCAGCATCTCGCGTCAGAGTATCCCTATCAAAGTTATTCTTTTGTCGCTGTAGCCAATAAGTAAACTTTGAAGTGTGATCGTAAAAACCTTTCAATGCAGTTTTACAGCTGCCAAAATATTGGCGACTACCTTGTGAGACAATTGCTGCTCCGTCACCTGAATGCCCTGGCAACCTTATGGGAGGCAAGCGGCGAACATACTCGGCTCGATTATAATCATACCTGTCTGGGCAGTGGACCTCATGACCAGCCTGAGCCTCAATTGTCACACAGTCTTTATCAAGTTTTGGATCAAATATTCGATCTTGCTGAGCGAATAACATCATGGAAACAGCAACTGCGAAACTCATAGTGACCTCATGGTTAGTTGATTGTTGATATGAATAAGGTTGGCGAGCGAATTGCTCTCAGTCTTTCGCATGATACTGGAGCGGTGTGCTTCTACAGTTTTATCAATAATATCCAGACGCTCAGCGATGACTTTATTTGTGTGCCCTTCAATTAAGAGCTCGAACACTTCTTTCTCTCGTACAGTCAGCCTGTTTAAGAGCTGTGCATAGGGACGTATTCGTTGACTGTACTCAAAAGCGGCCTTGATGGTTTCTAGTAAAAGAGACCGCCTTAGTGGCTTCTCTAAAAATGCAAACACACCTCCAGTCATAGCACTATGTGAAACAGGCAAATCACGAAGACTCACCATAAACACCAGTGGTAAACAGGATGCCTGCTCCTTGAGAATATCTTGCAGATCAGGCCCATCAATATCGGGCATTCTCAAATCAGCAATTACACAGCCAGGTGCATCAGGTTCGTAAGCATTTAGAAAAGCTTGTGGGTGTGTGAAATGCTGCACGCATATTGGATGCGGCTCAAAGAAAGCATGCAGCCCTGTCAGAACATCAGGATCGCCTTCGATAATATAGAGAGTGGGTTCCTCCCTTTGCATACGCACAATCTCAAAGCCTCTGGTAAAATTCGGTATAGTTAGAACACAGGGCTTTGCCGACCGAAATTAGGGAAATTCCAGAACAGAAAATTCAGAAATTTTATGCTTTAAAAAGTCTTTACTCGACATTTGTAAATACAGATTATTATTCGAATGGTGTAGCGCGTTTCCTTATTCTTTTAACCTTTAGATAGAGTGGTTGGCACCATTTAGGAAACGCGCTCACCCCTCATTTTCCCTATACTCTTAGATGCACAGCAAACTAATAGCCTTCTGGTTCTGGTCGACAGACAGGTTCGTCTGTTTAGGTTTCCCTGCGAGTTACACAGCAGATGAAAGGAATGGTTATGTCCAAACTCGCAAAATTGAAGCTTTCCGCCCGCACACGAGCAGGCATGTTGAAGTCGCCTATCCTCCGCGCTCGAGCCAAACTCTCAGAGAACCTTCGTGTCCAAATTGAAGGGGCTAAGGCTGAACTTGATGGTTGGGTTTATGAGCGAAGAGAAAAGCGCTGGGTGCTGAATGAGGAAACGGGTGTACGTGACTTCATTGAGGTACCGATCAAGTTTCGGCCTTGGTGGTGGAGAGATGAAGCAGGCAACCTGCTTTTGAGTATCAAGCATGGTGCAAAGCGGCTTGAGATTTTGAAGGAAAAACCAACAATCGAAGTTGGCGAGGAAAAAGAACTTGTTCCTACATTAGAAACGCTACTTGAGGCGGTTGAGGCTGGGGACTTGGATGATCACTTGGCGGAAGCACGTAACCAAATCAGAGAACGCTTGAAAAGCAAAAAGTAAATGATATCAACATTTATAATTGGAACCCGGTAGGCAGTCGCTTATCGGGTTTCCTAGTTATTGAGTTCAATCAATCCAGCGAGCGTATTGATGCCCAACTTGCTAATGAGATTTGCTCTGTGGGTCTCGACAGTACGCTCCGTAATATGAAGCTTCCGGGCTACCATCTTATTTGTCTCACCTAACACTAACCGGTCAAATACGTGTCGTTCGCGCTTTGTCAGAGCTGACAGCGCGCCTTCTCGCTCTGCCTCTATCTGTGCAGCAAAAAAGCGCCTCTTGGATACTGACAAAGCTTCGTCAAGCGTGACGTGAATACTTCTCTCTGTGAAGGGTTTTTCCAAAAAGTCATGTGCCCCAAGCTTAACAGCTTTCATAGCTGTAGAAACGGTCCCATATCCAGTAAGCATCACAACCGAAGCTAGGACATTTTCACGTTGCATGATTTCCAGAAGCTCAATGCCGTCAATATCTGGCATATGGACATCAAACAAGAGTACGGCTGGTTTGGTGTCTTTGTACTTTCTCAAGAACTCTCGAGCACTGCCATAATCTCGAACGGAATAATCATCGGATGTTCGTAAGAACCAAGAAAGCGAGGACCGGTGTTGCTTGTCATCATCAACAATATGTACCGATTTTACTGTCATGGCATCTGCTCTCCCCAAAGAACAAAAATTATAGTGTTTATGACGCAATCATAGGCGAGCTTTTTGTGGATTGATATTGTGGAATTTCCACAGGTCCCCAATAGGTCTTTGGGATCATCTATTTGGGATTTACGCAGAAAGTTTGCATTTTATGCGCAGGAGGAAATTACGGCTCTAAATCAATAGGCTGCAGCTTACATCCTTAATGGTTTATCAACATAGCATGCCCTTTAGGCTCATAACCTTAAGGTCGCAGGTTCAAACCCGCCGTCCACACCGTCATTAAAGGAATGCTCTGGTTACATTATCAGTCCAATCGTAGGGGCATGCCTTTTCTCGCGCTCATGATTCTAGAGGAGCAGCGGTACTCACACAAACTAAGAATAGCTATTTTAGGCGATCTACCAATCTGTATGTGGGTACTTGATGAGAAAAATACTTTTGATAAGGCGTGCATATTGGAAAGAGTACATATTTTCACATGAATAACTTCGAGCTATTTTACACCTATATATAGTATAGTTGAGACAAATTTATTTGCGAAAAACTTTCTTTCAATAACAATGGCTTATGGAAAATAATCGCAAAAGTATAATTTTCATATTGATTTTAACCTAAAGTTTATTTCAGTGTTTACTCATGGTTAAGGAAGATTAACCATATAAGGTGGATCAAGTTTTGGGGAGCTTGTCTGTGTTTCGGCGAGAAGCGTTAGCTGCACAAAGGCAGAAACTACATGGGGATGTGTTTCTTACCCAGCCGCTTACCTTTTCTATCATTATCCTTTTAGTTGTAACCATTGTTTTGATGCTGGGTGGTTTCCTAGTGGCGGGGTCTTACTCGCGTAGCGGGCATGTTTTGGGGGACCTTGTACCTTCAAAAGGGCTCGTGAAACTACAAGCTAGCAAATTTTGAACATTAACCGATCTTGAAGTGCTAGAGGGTGATTTTGTTGCCAAAAACATGCCTCTTGCTTCAATTCTTGTTTCACAAAATACCAGTGCAGGCTCCACAAGTGTTGAGTTAGCTCTTGAAGCTCTGGAGCGCCAAAAGGCTGCTTTGGATGTACAAATTGCACTGGAGCAAAATCAACTAGATGCTGAGACAAACCGTTTAAACTCTGAACAGTCTGAAGCGGAGTTGCGTGTTTCCTCACTTGAAAGCCGCATCCAGTTGCAGAAACAGATAACCACATCAGCGGAAGCTGCCTATAAAGATGTTCAAGAGCTTCTTAAACAAGGGTATATCGCAAAGATAGAGTCAGAGCGCCGTCGCCAAACATGGCTGGCGCAGCAAACGCAGGGGCAATTGAAAGCTCAGGAACTTGCTGAGGCAAATGCAAGACTGGAACAGATAAACATTCGACTTGCTCAGTTGCCCAATGAGAGCAAACAACGCCTTTCTCGGCTACAGTCTCAATACTCGGAACTTGATGCAAGGTATGCTGAACTTGAGGGCAGACGGGCCTACAGTGTTACGTCACCCGTGGATGGCAGAGTTGTTTCTGTTGCAGGAACTGGTATTGGGCGCACTGTACAGGCGGGACAACCGCTTCTTACGATATTGCCTAATGATAGTGTTCTTGAGGCTGAGTTGTTTGTACCGAGTAGGGCTGCAGGCTTCGTCGAAGAAGGTCAGGAAGTGCGCCTTCTTTATGATGCCTTTCCTTATCAACGGTTCGGCTCTTTTCCTGCTGTGATAACGCGGATAACAAAAACCATTCTTGCTCAAAATGAAACGCTTGCCCCATTTGAACTTAAGGAACCGGTTTACCGTGTGACTGCTCAGATTGAAGCAAGTGATATTGAAGCAAGGGGGCAAAAAGTTGCGCTGCAAACAGGTATGACCCTGAAAGCCAACATTGTTTTGGAACGTCGCAGCTTTATTGACTGGATACTCGAACCACTCAGGGCCGTGGGGGCGCGTGCATGACGCTCTCTGCCCTCAATCTATCCGGTAAAAACCGTTTGCCTCTTATTAGGCAGAATGAAGCAGCGGAGTGCGGCTTGGCTTCTTTGGGTATGGTGGCTGGTTATTATGGCCTTACGACTAATCTAGCGACACTTCGCCGTAAGTATGCCATGGGCCTTCAGGGCATGACCTTAAAACATGTGATTGATGTGGCGACAAAGATGCAATTCGCCACGCGCCCCATCAAAGTACCCCTCCAGATGATAGGAAAAGTAAAACTTCCTGCTATCCTTCATTGGGACATGAACCATTTTGTCGTACTCAAAGCTGTATCGAAGAATAAGTTTACGGTTCATGACCCCGCGCTTGGGGAAAGAGGCTATACGCCGGAGGAATTCTCTCAACACTTTACAGGTATCGCGCTTGAATTAACGCCTTCTGAAACTTTCAAGAAACGTAAGGACAAGATAACCCTCAAGCTTACTGACTTGTGGGGTAAAATGT
>JBFOLV010000371.1:0-9108 GCA_040830325.1 Kordiimonas sp.
GCAGCGACCAGTCAACGTCGCTGCCAAGCAGGCGCTGCCAGCCATTGATCATCAAGCTGTCTTTTTTCTGAACACCGTCAGCGAGTTTGTTTCCGTTCAAACCTGCTGTGCCGGGGCGCTGCGCGTCTACTGCCTTCAAGTTGTTACGGCGAAGCAGATACTCCACTTCAAACCGGCGGCTACCACTTTTTTTACCAAAGTAAAGACCACCAACTGGGCTAGTTTCCTTTTTTACATCAAGGCGTAAGCTATCAGCAGCGCGATTTAGTTTTGATCCAGGTGAATGGCTAAGGCCAAGCTCAAAGCCAGCATAAAAATGGTCTTCAGCGATGGCGCTCGCGCTAAATAGGGCAGTTGTTGCACCAAGTAGGAAAAGGGAAGTCTTCTTCATTTATATATCCAACAGTTGTTTGGCTGGTAAAATAAGGGGAACAGGGGCCAGCTTACAGAGAAATAATTACAGCCACATTATGATGCACATGCATGTGTTTCAAGTGTGCCAACCCTGTGTCTCACTTGGGCTTGTGCCATTTTTTGTGGGTTGTTGTGATTCTGCACCCAATGAGTGTGCAGCCACAAAGAAAAAGGACCTAGCTGAAAATCAGCTAAGTCCTAATCTAATTGGCTCCGCCTGCTGGGCTCGAACCAGCGACCCATTGATTAACAGTCAATTGCTCTACCAACTGAGCTAAGGCGGATCAGTAACTCGTCAGCGGGTGCGCCCCGCGTTGGAGTGGGGCCTTTATACTCATATTTTTTCGCCTGCCAAGTACAAAAATACATTTTTTGTAATCTTTTTTTGATTAGGCAATTTTTTGTAAGGGTATGCTTAGATAAGTAACTGTTTTTGAATAGGTGCAGTTTAGTTGTGGCGGATGATAGGGGAGTGAAAACGATAATTTCCCACTAGCTAATATAGGGGAGCTGGCATTTTACGTCTTATCGAATGTGGGGAAAAATTGGAGGCGCGAACGAGAATCGAACTCGTGTACACGGATTTGCAATCCGCTGCGTCACCACTCCGCCATCGCGCCTCACATGGTGTCCGAACCGTATATATAGCATGCTGATATGGGTCAAGTGGCTTTTATGCATAAATTATTTTGCTAGAAGTATTATGCACCCTCAGGTGGACTGGCTTGTGGTGTTGTTCTGCTGAATGAAGCCAGCAGATTACATGTTAGAGCATTAAAGAGTTCCCGCTAAAATATTGTTTTACAACTAAAAAGGCGTTCATGTTATTGTTTGTATGTGCTGCGACATAGGCGCTCAGGAACTTAAATTTTAGAGCGTTAAGTTGAGTGTAACTATAAAGCATATAAGATGAGAATGTTCAGGCGGCCTGATTAGATTTGTAGGTGCGATGTTATCGTAACACTTCGTTAAGTCTCTATATCGTATAGATTTTTTTGTATGAAGTGGAACCTATGAATACAGGCCTGCCACTAGTAATGGAGAGAGGCCTGAGGGATGTTGGACGTTTTGACAACGCCTCGATTTTCTGATGCGACCAATGCTTTAACCGAGTATTGGCGGCGCCTGCCCAGAATTGATGGCAGTTTGTGCCCCAGAAAGGCTGACTTCTCTATTGTCGGTGTTATCACTTATGCCGCAGAGATATTTATGAGCGAATGGGTTAGCCCGACAGAGCTTCGTATATTGCAGGCAGGGACGCGCCTAGAGGCTTTACTTGGGGAAGACTTGACCCAATGCAACATATTCGAGGTTTTGCCTCCGCAGCTTCTGCCTTCAGAGAAAGAGTATTACAATAACTTACGCTGTTGCCCATGTGCAGGGGTAATTACGCGTCAGGCTTTGAACCTGAAAGGCAGGCCCTTCGTATATAGAACTGTGCAATTGCCTCTTACTGATGATGACGGAAAAACACGATATTTTGTCGGTGCAGGATCAGTATTAACTGAAGAGTCGATTCGGGAAGAGTTCGGCTCAGTAGACTTTGATAACATTAAGCTGCTGGAGCGACAGTATCTGGATATTGGAGCAGGGCGTCCTAGCTAGACACTGTACGTCAAAAGTTGAATTCCTCATAAGCTCATGGCGTTAGTATTAAGGACGGGATTGCCTATCAATCTCCCTATATTTATAAAGACAATGAAGTTTCGTTGTAAAACGCATTGTTTCTTTGGTGTTCCGTCCGTATAAAGCGGACGTGATTCCTTATGTAAGACTATAAAGGTGAAAATTCGTGAGCGACTTTGCAGCAGCACGCACCCACATGATTGATGGTCAACTTCGTCCAAATGAAGTGAATGACGAACGTATTATTGCAGCAATTGCTGCGGTTCCTCGGGAGCAATTTGTACCGAAAGCAAAACGTTCGATCGCTTATGTTGATGAGGACATAGCTGTTACAGATACACGTTACTTGATGGAGCCTGTTGTTTTTGCGCGTCTTTTAGTCGCTGCAAACATTAAGTCATCAGACCTTGTTCTGGATATCGGTTGTGCAACAGGATATTCTTCCGCAGTTATTGCGGGCTTGGCAGATGCCGTCGTAGCGCTAGAAGAAGATGAAGCTCTGGCTGATGCTGCGGAAAGCAAACTGTCCGAGCAGGACATTATGAATGTGGCCGTAGTAAAGGGCTCTTTGCAAGATGGTGTTGCCAAGCAGGGGCCGTTTGACGTGATTTATTTGCAAGGCGCGGTGGACGACATCCCTTCCAAATTGGTCAAGCAATTGAAAGAGGGTGGTCGATTAGTTTGCGTTAAGCTTGAAGGTGGGGTCGGTAGAGCCCATATCGTAGAGAATAACGAAGGCGAAGTGACTGGACGAAATATTTTTGATGCCAATGTTCAGCAACTTCCTGGCTTTGAAAAAGAAAGCAGCTTTGTTTTTTAAAGGTATTTCGTAGCTATATATGCTACGGAGCATGAATTGAGATTAAAAAAGGTGTGTTAATCACCAGTAAATATGACCTCGGTGAGCATAAGTGGTCATAAAATAACAGCGTGGATATCAAGGAGAGTACTATGAGGAAGGGGATTGTTTCACTGTTGGCGATGTCCACAGTGTTAGCCGGTTCTTTTGCTACATCAGCGGAAACACTTAAAGAGGCACTGGCGGCGGCTTATTCGTCGAACCCGCAGTTGATGGCTCAGCGCGCGGCGCTTAGAGCAACCGATGAGGGCGTGTCACGGGCAAAGTCAGGCTTTTTGCCTGAACTGTCCGCATCATGGGATTATAGCGATACTAAGCGTGATATCACGGCGGAAGGTGCTGCGACTATTAAGTCCCCTTCAGACCGCGATGGTTATACGCTAACGGCGCGTCAGTCATTGTTCCGTGGTTTTCAGGATAGGAATAATGTCCGGCAGGCAAAAAGCACAGTGCGTGCTGGTCGCGCACAGCTTCAATCAGTTGAGCAGCAGGTTTTGCTTCAGGCTGTTACTGCATACATGAATGTGGTTCGCGACGAATCTGTTGTTGAACTGCGCAAAAACAATATCAAAGTTCTTGAGCGTCAGATGCAGGCTAGCCAAGACCGTTTTCGGGTTGGTGAAGTTACTCGCACAGATGTTGCACAGTCTGAGGCGCGCCTAGAAAATGCGAAGTCGTCTCTCTTGTCCGCGGAGGCTGCTCTTGCCGCTAGTCGCGCCCAGTACCGCAGGGTTGTTGGTGACACACCTGCTAGCCTAGAAACACCAACAGCTAAGCCTCAGCTTCCTGCAAACCTCGATACTGCTATCGAGATTGCCATGGAGGAAAGCCCTGGTGTTAAATCCGCGCGTTACAGCGAAGAAGCAGCTAGACATGGTGTCAGCACTGCTAAGGGGGCCTTGCTACCGAGCGTGAACGCTGAACTGTCGCATTCGAATATTGATTCGACCGGTATTAATTCAAATACGCTGCTTAATACTGCGTCTAATACGAAATCTACTACGTTTGGCGTGCGCGTTTCTGTACCGCTATATTCTGGTGGTTCACGTTATTCCGACGTTCGCCGTGCGAAGCAGATTCGCAGTCAGCGCATGATGGAAATTCATCAGGCTGAACGTGTTGCACAAGAAAACGTTTTTGTTGCTTGGGATAACTACCGAGCTGCTGTTGGGCAGATTGCGTCAACAAAAGCAGCCGTGCGGGCTAATGAAATTGCACTTGATGGTGTGAAGCAGGAAGCTTATGTGGGTTCGCGTACAACACTTGATGTGTTGAATGCTGAACAGGAGCTGCTGAACTCACGTGTTTCTCTTGTAAGAGCTCAGCGTGATGAGTTTGTTGCGGCTTACAGCCTTATTTCTGCAACGGGTAAGTTGACTGCTAAAGACCTAAGTCTTGGCATTGATGTTTATGACGAAGAAAAATATTACAATGAGGTTGGGTCGAGCAAATTGATCGGCTTTGGGACCAAGGTTGACGACTAGGAAACCTTGAAACGTAGGTTTTCAGCGAAAAATAGAGAAAAAGGAAGCTTTTAGCTTCCTTTTTTTTGTGTGCATATAAGGCGCAATCTACAAGAGAAATGATGGTAACTGCCTTAGATTGTTTAAGAATTATTGACAGGCGACTCTCGAAAATGTACCTGTTTTAGAGGTAGTTATTTTAATACTGGCTGGTCAATGAGCGATAACGCATCCGAAGACGAACCAACTATGGAAGAAATTCTGGCGTCGATACGCCGGATAATTTCTGACGAGTCTGAAGACGAGGCACTGGAAGCAGCGCCAGAAGAGGATCCTGTTGAGGAAGAGGCTGATGAAGCGCCTGAACCTGAGCCTGAGCCCGTGCCTGACCCAGAACCAGAGCCAGAACCCATACCTGAACCTGAACCAGAACCTGAGCCTGTTGAAGACCTTGAGTTGGAGGAGCCTGAACCAGAGCCTGTTTTTGCACCGGAGCCTGAGCCGGAACCAGTTCACGAGCCAGAACCAGCTCCTGTTTATGAGCCTGAGCCTGTTGAAGAAGATGTCTTTGAGTTAACGGACTTTGCTACAGCCGGTGAAGTTGAAGCTATCGTTTCTCCTCCGGTTGAAGAACGTGCCGGAGATACCTTTGCACATCTGACACAGATGATGGTTGCTGGTTACGATGGGGATAATAATACTTTAGAGGCACTTGTGCGCTCCATGTTGAAGCCCATGCTGCAGGGATGGCTTGACGAAAACCTTCCGTCAATTGTGCAAGACGCAGTTGAACGTGAAGTTGCTCGAATCGCACGTCGTCAGTAACTCTGTATTTTGTAGTTGGTTAGCCACGCTCGTTTTAGCGTGGCTTTTTACTTGTTACCCAGCCGTAATGATTGTGGTTGGGACGGTATAAATTGGCGTATAGTCCTTAACCACATAATTTTCATTGTTGGGGGTGTAGAACGTACCGTCAATAGGGTGTCTATGTAAGCGGCCGCTTTGTAGCAGTAAGCGACGGGCATGGAAGTCTATTACATGCTTGAACTGTATCAGTATATTGCTGCCAATCAGCCCATCTCTCTCTTGTGCCTGTACAGGCACCTTCGGAGCTGCAAATAGCGGCACATCTTGAAAGCGAAGCCCTCCTATCCGAAAAGTGCTAAGCGTTACTATTCCCTTATTTTCGCTTAGATAGTCATCAATTTTGCTAGTGCCGGCGGCATCAATAAATTGGCGGCGGTTCCAAATAACCATTGCTCCTGGGTATCCTGTGTCCAGCAATAGTTCCTTCATTGATGGACGATCTTCCCATGGGAGCTGTGTGCGAAACCTGAGGTGTGGGGCGTTATCTTTCATATAAAGGCGAAGCGATTTTCGATAATACCGTTTTAAATCTGTACCCGGTTTATAAAGTCGTATGGCATCCGCCTTTGGGTCAATTTCAACTACATATTGTTTGAAGAAGTCCTGACCTAAAATGGCGTCGAAGTTGAAGCTTAAGCGCTCACCTATTGGTGGACGTTGTTGAATTAATATCGGGTGTTTCGGATTAAACGTTTCGGTACCAAGCTGAATCTCAATTGGCGCCAGCTTGGTGCCCTTCACGAATTCATCTAGGGCAGGGAAGGCTACTTTCGCAGTGCTGACAGATGGTAGATCATCAAAGCTATATTTATTCGACTGGAAAATAACCGTTCTACTGGCACCTGTATCTAGCGCGAACTTCAGTTTGTAATGTTCGACAGGCAGGGTTAGTTGAACTCGGTTATCAACTATTTCTATGGGTAATTCGACAAGAGGCTCAGGAGCAGGGTCCTTCGCAAACAGTGCACCGCCGCTCGCTGATGCGAAGATTAAAACTATTAATGTTCTGATATATATCCTGAGTGTTTTCATAAGCCTTTTGTTACCGTATCTCTGTTTCGCGCTGCGCTAGTATAGCACAATTTGATGCTAACAGGGAGGAAACCGGCCATGTAGCCGGGATTTCGTTTAGTTGTTCACGGGGGTGTGAAGGGGTATTTTACACGCATTTGGAGAATTTGGGCGGCGGAACTTCTTTTGAAGCAGTATCATAGTGTTTTACATTCAATCTGACTATTCGATCACTAGCATCGGAGAAGATTTGGGGCGATCAAAATCTCTAACAATGAAATCCTCATTGTTTGGCAGATAATAGGCACCATCAACTCCAGATTTGTGCACGCCTACAACAGACAGCCATAATTTTTTTGACTGAAAGTCGATGGCGTGATGAAATTGGCTCAGTACATTGCTTCCAAGTAAGCCATCCCGCTTGTTTGCTTGTTTAGGTTCATTGGCTGCTATGAAAATCGGTGCACTAAAAAAACGCAGGCTGCCAACGGTAAAAGTTGCTCGTGTGAAAATGCCAATGTTTTTCTTACGCATGTCATCTACTTTGCCAATGCCAGCAGCTCTTCTAAAGTGACGCTCGCTCCAGATAACCATTGAGCCAGGGTATCCAGTATCCAGAAGTAACTTCTTGGGTTTTGAATAATGTTCCCATGGGAACTTATTCATAAATTTTATATGAGGTGCGTTACCGTCCATATGTAAATTAAGGCGAGTTCTAAAACGCTTTTTTAGTTTTGTGCCGCTGTGATAGATCCGAAGCAGGCGCGTTTTAGGATTTACCTCTACAAGATATTTCATGAAGAAGTCTTGGCCCAATATGCCATCAAATTTAACACTTAAACGATCGCCAACAGGAGCGCTTTTTTGAATAAGAAGTGCTTGTGGCGGCGTGAAAATGTGTTTGCCAAGATTGATGTCAAAAGTGCCTAAGGTGATACCTGAAATTATTTCGTCTAAAGCAGGAAAAATAACCTCGGTCTGGCCAACTTGGGGAAGATTTGTAAATGGATGTTTGTCCGTCTGAAAGAGGACAGTCCGAGAAGCGCCAGTATCGAGCAAAAAGTGCAGCTCAGTATTATCTACATAGGCGGTTAGCTGTACGCGGTTGTTTACGAGTTTGTAGGATAGCTCAGCAAGAGGGGGAGGAGCGTCTGTTGCCATTAAGGAGCTAGAGAGGCTTTGCAGGTTAAAGAAAAGCGTTAAAAATAACACCTGCCACGTAGTGCTTAAGTTATTGCTGTTTCTGTTTACCATATAGCCCTCAGTTCTACGTATTAGTTGAGCCTAGTTAGCTGGTATCTCTTGATCAAGATGACGGGGGTCAGAACAAACGAAAGTAGGTGTGGTAGAGAACTCTAGTTCCCAAGCACATATATTGACCCTGCAACAGGCTTTGGAGTGAAGCGTTTCACAATAAAGCCTTCATGGTTGGGTAGATAGTAGATCCCGTCCATGCGGTTGAAGTGGACGCGTCCTGTGTTCAAGAGTAATTGTTTCCCTGGAAAGTCAATGACATGGTGAAACCAGACAATGACATTGCTGCCAATAATGCCGTCTCGCTCCTGTGCTTGCATTGGTTGGTTTGGGGACACAAAGATTGGTGTTTGGTAGAAGCGCAAAGTGCCAACTCTGAAGTTGGCGGTCGTAAAAATGCCTTTATTATCCGCTCGAAGTGCGTCGATATCATCACCTTTTGCAGCTAACACGAAGTGTTTTTTACCCCAAAGAACCATTGCTCCAGGATAACCAGTGTCTAGCATCAGGGACTTAACCCTCGGATAGTCCTCCCACGGCATTTTATTGTGAAGCTTGATGTAGGGTGCAGACCCTTTCATCTCTAGCTTCAGTTTGGTGCGAAAATAGTCAGATAAGTCAGTGCCCGCTGGATACAGTCGAAGTTCGAGAACTTCTCTATCAATTTCTACAACAAATTGGTTGAAAAAATCTTGTCCGAGTACGCCGTCAAATTTGAAATTGAGGCGGTCACCAATAGGCGGGCGCCTGCCAACAGTGAGCAAGCGGCTCGGTATATAGTTGTGGTTGCCCAATTTAATTGGGACCGGTTCAACCGTTACGCCTTCAACTATTTCATCTAGGGCAGGGAAGATAATATCGGCATTACCTCTCTGACTAAGATCTCCAAAGTCTTCGTGTCTAGATTGAAATAACGCCGTATTGGAAGCACCTGTATCAAGGGTCAGTCTAACATCGTATGGCCCCACAGGAAGTGATACCAATATGCGGTTGTTTATGATTTCTATCGGAATAACAGCCAAAGGGTCATGATCTATTTGCTTTGCAGCGTTCACAGTTGAAGGCGCTAAGCTCAAGAAGCCTGCTAATGCTAGATGGCGTAGAGATTTCAGGTTAAGTTTCATACCTCCGACCCGTAAAATGTTTCGCAGTTATCCACCCCTGTTGTTTACCAGTATACAGCTAAAGAAGGGTATTCGCCTATAGTTTTACGATGAACTAAACCAATTCTAGTGCCGCTTTTGAATGAAATAAGGCTTTAGTGGATAAATATGCGAATTCAGGGCTTCCGTTTTCTGCCGTTTTTGTGCATTGTGCGGCGCTATTTTATCGTCACGTGCTGTGGCGAGGTTTTAACGGAAAAGAGACATGTTGGATAAGACTTATTCCCCAGCGGATATTGAAGCGAAATGGTATGAACATTGGGAAACCTCTGGCGCATTTAAGTGCGGCCGGAACCCGGATGCAGAACCATACGTCATCGTCATGCCGCCGCCGAATGTCACAGGTAGCCTTCATATGGGGCATGCATTGGACAATAGTCTGCAAGATGCGTTGATCCGTTTTGAACGTTTGCGCGGTAAAGATGTGCTTTGGCAGCCGGGCACAGACAAC
>JBFOLV010000372.1:0-2135 GCA_040830325.1 Kordiimonas sp.
ACCTTTTTCGTCATCTTTGCCTTCCTGATAGACAGAAAGGAAACCATCGAATTGGATAACAGTACCTGTCGCACGTAATTCTGCAGTGTTGTCATTATTCATAACAGTCACTGTAGTACGTTCTAGCTGAGCACTTTCCATTTGGCTGGCAATGGTCCGACGCCAGATAAGTTCATATAGCTTTTTCTCGTCGGAATCGAGCGTAGAAGCTACGTCAGCAGGGCGGCGCATTGGGTCTGTTGGACGAACTGCTTCGTGTGCTTCCTGCGCGTTCTTAGCTTTGGTCTTATAGATACGCGGAGATGCTGGAATATATTTTTTTCCGTAGCGTTCTTCTACCAACTGGCGCGTAGCATTCATAGCTTCTTGAGCCATGGTTACACCGTCAGTACGCATATAGGTGATAAGACCTGTTACTTCACCGTTTATGGGTTTACCTTCATAAAGACTCTGCGCGACACGCATTGTTTTGTTCGCAGGAAAACCAAGTTTACGGGCTGCTTCCTGTTGCAATGTTGAGGTGGTAAACGGTGGTTGTGGGTGTCTGCGAGCAGGTTTCCGTTCAACAGAACTAACCGTCAGAGGTGTACGTTCAACATGAGCTGCAGCATCCTTGGCACTTGCCTCATTAGCTAGGGCATATTTGTCAAGCTTTTCGCCTTTAAAGGCGAAAAGGCGGCTGGAAACATTTTTACCAGCAGTATTCTTTAACGCAGCTTCAACAGACCAGTATTCCCTTGGAATGAAGCGCTCAATTTCAGATTCACGTTCACAAACAAGGCGAAGAGCAACCGATTGTACTCGTCCGGCAGAGCGAGCACCGGGCAACTTACGCCACAATACAGGGGAGAGTGTGAAGCCTACGAGATAATCAAGTGCACGGCGAGCGAGATATGCATTGACCATTTCATTGTCTAGTTCACGTGGCTCCGCCATTGCTTTTAAAATTGCGGATTTTGTAATCTCATTAAAGACAACGCGTTTAACCGCTACATCTTTTAGGGCACGCTTTTTCGCTAAAACCTCTAGAACATGCCAACTGATCGCTTCCCCTTCACGGTCGGGGTCAGTCGCGAGATACAGTCGTTCAGAGCCTTTGACAGCTTTTGCAATTTCAGTCAGACGTTTGTTTGAATCGCTATCCACGACCCAATCCATTGCAAAATCTTCGTCGGGCTTAACCGATCCGTCTTTTGCAGGAAGGTCTCTAACATGTCCAAAACTGGCAAGAACAATATAGTCTTTACCAAGATATTTGTTGATCGTTTTTGCCTTAGCCGGCGATTCCACAATAACGACGTTCATACGTCCGAAGGTCCTCAATTGGTGCTTTAACTGAGTGTTAAATACACTAAATTTGCGCGCTTTACCTGCCTTCACCTAGTTCGAAGACAGCGGAATTGCAACGAGATTATTCATTTTTACTTGAATTTCGACTGAATTTGTTACCTGCGTGGCGTATAATTTTACCACTTAATTCAAGGGCGGTGAATTCTCCTAGAACTGTTTCCGTCGGTCTTCCACTCAAGCGTACAATTTCATCAATATGAATTGGATCAGGGCTCAGATATGACATTATTGTAGCCTGAGTGTTTTCAACTTTAATCGTGGTTGGAGGCGAGTTGGGCACCGTATGAACCGTTGGTTTAACCTCGGTTTTGACGTGAGGGGGTCTAAGCAGGGGCATTGATTGTAATTCATCGAGTATATCTCTGGCCGATTGAGTTAATATTGCCCCATCCTTGATAAGCCGGTTTGTACCTTGTGCGCGTGGATCAAGCGGTGAACCCGGAACGGCAACAACTTCGCGTCCCTGATCTTCTGCACAGCGAGCTGTAATCAATGAGCCAGATTTATAGGCGGCCTCTACAACAAGTAAGCCCTCACTCAGTCCTGATATGATTCTGTTCCTGCGTGGGAAATGTCTTGCTTGTGGTTTTGTGCCAATTGGCATTTCAGTTACCAATAGACCTTGTTCCGATATTTGATCGTAGAGTTTTTGGTTTTCTGGTGGGTAAACAATATCCAACCCGCCAGCAAGGCAGGCAATTGTGCCACCTTTAAGAGAGGCAATATGTGCGTGGGTGTCAATTCCGCGTGCCAGGCCCGAACCAATTACAATATTGTTGTCAGAC
>JBFOLV010000373.1:0-2109 GCA_040830325.1 Kordiimonas sp.
ATTGAGCGTTCAAAGCACTCTGTGACAGCAAAAGCGTCCGAAGCAACCAACGCCTTATTCATCGAAGCTGAATCATTCAGAAAGAGCTTCTCAGGCCCTCTAGTGAGGCATGTGGTAAACACGATCGCTGCACGCCTAAGAAGCAGCTATGCTATCACCAAAAGCATAATGGAAGAACGCGGCGATGAAGGCGCCATCTGCAAAAGCGCTGATCCAACAATTGAAGGCATTTCACGTTTAGTAGCCGACAAACTACTTACGTATGTTGAGCTAAAAGAGTTCCCCTTTACGGTAAGTAACTTTAACTCTCAGGCTGCTCACAGTGTGATAAGCCCCAATAGCTTGAAAGTCCCCCTACCCGGCGTACCAGAACTGTCAGACAATCATTTTGAAGTTGTTAAACGCGATGGCGATTTATATGTGCGGGACCTTGGCGGACCACACGGTACACTTGTCAACAATGAGGCGCTCAGTCGCTACTCGATGAACGCTATTGCCAAGTTAAAGCCTGGCAGGAATGAAGTTGTTGCTGGCGGGTCAGAAAGCCCGGTGCGCTTCTCCATCACGTTACCTCAAAATAGTTAGCCTTTAAATTAAGCAAACCAGGCGGCGTATTAACAAAATCCTCTTTTTCGAATTCAATCGCAATTTTCGGATATTGAACAAAATCATCTGAAGGCAAATTCCCCTCGTCGCCGCAGAAGCCGGCCAAACTTTTACTGACGAGGAATATCATGCGTATTAAAACAATCGCCTTCTTTCCAATCATTGCTGGTGTAACCTCAGGAGCACTCGGACAGGCCAACCAAAATGCCGTTACTGGAGCTGAGGACGCTTTCGGATTTAGCAACGGTGATGAAAATGTTGGTATCTATAGCGAACAGTCCGTTCGAGGCTTTAATTTAGAGGCAGCAGGGAATTATCGAATTAATGGCCGGTACTTCGTTAAAAGTTCCGGTACCAGCAACTTCTTCCTTGAAAAGAAAACGGTACGTATCGGCTACAATACATTTGCTGTCGATTTACCAGGGCCTTCAGGAGTAGTCGATTTCAAACTTCGTGATCCCAAGGCCAGTGAGGCTAGCCTTTTAACAACCGGTCTTGCTGAGCACGGTTCACCCTACATGGATCTCCTCTATAAACACCGTAGTAAAGGTGGCCAGTTTTCGGCAGCGACGGGGTTAGGCCTTCAGTATGATAATCGTAACCACCAAGGTGGCACTTCAAGTTCCTGGCTTCTAGCAGGAACCGGCAGGTGGAACCTCAGTAACAACACCAAACTGCAACTCTTCTTTGGTGAATATAGTTACCGAAGACAAAACCAGTTCCGATTACGTACTAACGGTGTGTTTTTGCCCAAAAAGATAAAGCGCGGTAAATACCTTGGCCAGAATTGGGCTGAAGAAAAAGGGGAACGCCGTATAGCAGGTTTAACTTGGGATCATGGCTTATCATCAGGGTGGGAAGTAGATGGAATCGTTAGTTTTTCACAGGAGGACCCAACAACAGCATATACCCAACTGTTTACCTTGACATCACCTGATAAAAATAAAGCTGAGAGTACACTCATAATAGCACCCCATCAAAAATTCACAGCATGGTCAGGAGAGATAACAGCAGGACGAAATTTTAAAACAGGTGATGTGGCCCATAAGTTCAATTTTCATAATCGCTTGAGAATATCCCGCAACCGCTTTGGCGGCGAGACAACGCTCCACTTGGGCTTAAGTGCTATCAACACAGCACAAGTACAAATAGCCGAAGTTACAAATGCTAACCGAACCACTATTAGGGATGAAGTAACTCAATGGGGCCTTGGGTTTGCATACCAGTTGAATTGGGCAAACCACACCAAAATATCAGTTGGCATTATGCGGAGCGACTATCGGAAAAAGCTGTTCACCAAAAACAATACCAGCCAAAACATCAACAAACCGTGGCTCTACAATATTGCTGCGACAACGAAGGTCTTGCCACAGCTAGAGCTTTACGCCAGCTACAATAAAGGACTGGAAGAAGCAGGTACTGCGCCTTCAAGCGCTTCAAATCCAAATGAAGTACTAAATGCAGTTGTTGTTACGCAGCGTGAAATTGGCGTTAAAGCGAAAG
>JBFOLV010000374.1:0-4328 GCA_040830325.1 Kordiimonas sp.
TGGCATTGCAGATAATATTGCCCACTCCGATTCTGGAAAGCGCCGTTCCGCTACACGCGCCCAATCCACTACCGGGTCAAGTTGTTGAATATCGATACCAATTGGGCTGGTACCACTTACAGCAACTGATGCAATACCTTCTTCCGCTCCGCCAGTGTGAGAAACAGAGAAGAAAGGCGGTTCTTTTTCATCGAAGCCATCAATATAAATACGCCCTGCACCTTCTTGCGTTAACGGCACAGCGTTTGGCAATAACCCCATATAGTCCCCTAAAGCCGTCCGCAGCATAGTGCGCGCAGTCACAAAAGCCGGGCGTGCACCTTCATGCATACCTGCTAAACGCTTATGTTCAGCTTCTGAAAGAATATCTTGGTTACCAAGGCCCGCATCAGCGGCGCGAATTTTTAGTGTAACGGTTTCTATGTCCGCATCCTGTAACACTTTACATAACTCCCTACTGCAAAGGGGTTTTCCCATGCAGTCCACAAATTTGTTGCTGCGTCCCCTCAGCAACAAGTCCCCAATCGTATATAGTATAGTCTGAATTATGGCATTTCGCAAAAAACGCGTAAAGGTAGAAAATCAACACGAGTCTGTGAGGCTTTAGGGACGATTTCTAAACACCAAGAAAAGTGACTTTATTTCTTCAAGTAGGCTGACCCATTAACACAGTTTAAAGCTTCATCATGTTATAGGGAATTTGGGGCAGTAAACAGTGTTGTAGGGTAGAGCGTATGATTCAGCATTCGAGCGTTTTGTGCGTTGCAAGACCGACTGATAATCTAGTCGACATTGCAAGAATGTATCAAAAGGGGCTGGGCTTTAAACGGCTTAAGGCTTTTGAGAACCGGGCTGGGGAGGAAGGCATTATTCTTGGCTTACCAGGACAGGCTTACCACTTGGAGTTCACTCGTTATAAGAACGAGCAAGTTGGAAAGGCCCCCACGGAAGACAATTTGCTGGTCTTCTACATTCCTGATACTGAGGAATGGCAACAAACTTGTGTATGCATGGAAGCTGCTGGCTTTAACTGCGTTGAATCGCACAGCCCACATTGGGATACCGAAGGGCGGTCCTTCGAGGACATTGATGGGTACCGGGTTGTTCTGCAAAACACACAAAGCAATCACTAAGCGCATATCTCGATTAATCAAAGAAGGGCCGCTGATACACCAGCAGCCCTCTTCTTTCAGCCGAAGCTTACCCTTGAACTAATATAGAACATCAATGTCATCAAGATCACTATCTCGGATGCCAGCAAGGAAAATACTGTCGTTCGCAGTCGTTTCAATTAGAAGCCCCCGCACACCATCAATGGTCGTTTCAGCTGAATAAAAATCCAGGTCAGAGAAATTCCTAATATCCGCAATACCCGTTAGCGCGAGCGTATCATCCGACAAATCAAAGTCATCAATCGTGTCATCACCGTGGCCGTCGAAGAAATAGAAATAGTCGTCACCAGTGCCGCCAATTAAGGCGTCATTGCCGGACCCACCATAAAGATCGTCATTTCCGGAATCCCCCCACAGAGTATCCCAGCCTGAGCCGCCGTACAGGATGTCACGACCTGTGCCACCTTCTATTTTGTCGTCGCCAGAACCACCGTAGACAACGTCATCGCCGGTGCCGCCTTCTATATCGTCATGACCTGCGCCGCCGCCGATCACATCAGCATCATTATTGCCATAGAGACTATCGTTACCGCTACCACCATAGATATCGTCATCGCCGTGGTCCCCCCACAACTGATCATTGCCTGATCCGCCAAACATCAAGTCATTGCCGCTGTTACCAAACATATCGTCGTTACCAGAGCCGCCGCCCATAGTATCTTCCCAGTTGGCACCAACAAGCACGTCATTGCCGGACCCGGCCCACATTTCATTTGCAATATTTACGGGAGGCCAAATTAAGATAACAGCTTCCGCGGCCACTTCTTCACCGAGATCAAACTGACCGTTATCATTGATTTTTCCGTCGTCCCAGCCGCCACCTACGAGTGTGTCGTTGCCACTGCCACCGATGAGCGTATCAACACCGTCTTCATAAGGACCATCAACTTCAATGGGAGCAAAGGTGCGCAGGTCACCGTACCAGTCAATGTCCACTATGCGACCATCGTCAAAACCACCACCAACAATCAGGTCGTTTCCTTCAGCACCAACAAGAAAATCATCACCGCGACCACCTGTTAGAAAATCATGACCTTCACCACCGACAAAATAGCTATCGCCGCCTGTTCCGGTGTAATTTATATTGCCGTTTATTTCGACGTAATGTCCCATTGATTCACTCCACGCTATCTATCGTTGCCACCTGTTATTATTGAACACATATGGCCACAATAGGGCTGAACCAAAAATGAACAGCCATGAAGGAAAACTGTAATAGTGCGCAACAACTTATATCAGCGTTAACTCTCAAAATAGCCGGCGGGTATACCGTGTCCAACATCAATAAAATCAGCGTATTGAATTACCTGCCCAGCTTCACCTGACCGGCTTGAGAACTGAATATAATCAGTTGGCCCCAATAGCTTCAGGTCAGCCATTGCCGCAACTGCTACTGCACCATCTTTCTTTCGAACTGGCAGGTACAATAAATCCATCTGGTAGCGTTCGCCCGTTTGCTTTGTAAAGATTTCTTCTGAGTGACCTCCACATGGCTGCTGCATCATGGATTTGAAGAACCAAGTTAATAAATCAAGCGCTTTTGCTGGAGCCAGTTCTGATATCGAACACCCCGCAATATTGCGGCCCCACAATTCATCAAAACCTGTACCAGAATGTATTATTGAAACTGACCCATCCTCATTCAAATCGAGGACAGCGTAATAAGCTACAAATTGACGGAGTTCCCTAAGACCAATAGCTGTTTTTTCGGGCAACAAGCCTTCTTGGCTCAATTCTTTCCAAACAGAAAAAAAATGCGCCTGCGCTTTGCCTAGATCCCGTCTAAACTGCATGCTCCCTCACCCATTTATGGAAAAACCATACCATTTTCAGCTTCAAAAACCCACAGAAATAAAGCCTTTACCAACAACCGCTTGCATCCTTACCGCAATGGCCTAAGGTCCAAAAATGAAACTGAACAGGAGTGAATATCATGAGCACTGACAATATTAGAAAGCGACTTATTGTTACTGCTCTGGCACTTTTGGGAATGATCGGCTTACTTGCTGGCTGGCTCATGCATCAAGCTAACAGCCCTTACAAAGTAGAAACCATATCAGACACAAAGCTGTATATTCCGACGGAGTATTTGGGGCCAAAGCCGGAGGGTCTCATAGAAATGGTGAGGAACTATATCCAGGGACAATCAACACAAATCAGGGTGCAAGTTCCAATCAGCGAACTTCTCAATGAGGTTCAGGGCTCCAGACATGAAAACCAGAGCGTTATTTTCACTCTAGAGCCTAACAATGAAGCACCTGCACCAAATCTTCTTCCGTCAGCAGATAACAACCTGCTGACCGCAGCGGCAAGAGTTGAAAATGTTCTGACTGAACGAAAATCCAATGGCCTCCTTAGGATATACGGGAACGGAGATGACAAAAGCACTTTCAGCTTTAGTAACTTGGAAGCCACTTCAAACAACACTGTTGGCAACATTTGGATAGCTCATTGCATACATTTTCGGGCCCTACGCGCTGATAGTTCATGGGGTCGCTGTAGCCGGCAAATTATTCAGACACCCATTAAAATATCAATTCATTATGATGGGGAACTCGTACGAAAAACAGTGCCGCTAACGGAAGCAGTACTAGCCAAAGTACAAAAGTGGCGCATGCTTCCCAAACACCAATAATAATTCTTCAAAATCAATCCAAAAATATACCGCTTGTTAACCCTCCGATGGTTCAATGACCTCTAAACGGTTTGCCGATTCAAAGGCGGATATTTTTTGACAAAACCCAACCTTTAATTGCACTTAGTCACTTAAAAGTTTATCTATCAGTATTGAGTATTTGGAAAGAATAATGGAACCATCCGAACAGGTCGCTTCAGTGCAACAAAATCCAGAAAAAAAGCGTACTTCGCCCACCCATAGCAATGCCCAGGTGTTAATCGTGGACAGCCATCCGGCCATGAGCCGCATTCTAAGCCGCTTAGTCAAGAAAGCTGGTGTATCCTATGCCGTTGCAAGAAGCGGGGAAGAGGCGATTTCATTTTGTAAGGACAGCAACTTCGAACTCATTTTAATGGAAGTGAACATGGCAGGCATCAATGGCCTGGAAGCCACGAAATCCATTAGAGCTCTATCTGGAAACTATGGAAATATACCCATAGTCGCTGTCGCCGCAAGAATGACAGATAAAGACATTGAAA
>JBFOLV010000375.1:0-2538 GCA_040830325.1 Kordiimonas sp.
CGGTTTGTAAATAGTCATGCCTTGATTGGCGAGCGCATCAGCGCGCTCGTTGCCAGGATCACCGGCGTGGCCCTTAACCCATTTCCATTCAATTTGATGCTTTGATGTGGCTGCATCCAAAGCTTTCCATAGGTCTTCATTTTTCACGGGTTTTTTTGCTGCCGTTTTCCAGCCTTTAGCTTTCCAGCCATCAATCCATTTGGTGATACCGTCTTTCACATAAGTGCTGTCAGTATGTAGGTGGATTGTGCATGGTCGTTTCAATGCCGAAAGGGCCTCAATTGCGGCTGTTAGTTCCATGCGATTGTTTGTAGTGTTGAACTCACCGCCTGTTAGTTCTTTTTCGTTGTCGCCATAGAGTAATAAAGCCCCCCAGCCGCCGGGGCCAGGATTTCCGGAACAAGCGCCATCTGTATAAATAGTAACGATTTTATCTTCAGACGACATAGCGTGCAGTATCCTCAACGGTTTGATGGAATTGAAGGCGTTTCACATAGTCCATAGGGTCTTTGGGTCTTACAACTGCCCCTTCAACGGGGTTTAGCCAGTCATATAGCCGTGTAAGAAGGAAGCGTAACGCTGCACCTCGACATAAAATAGGTAAGGCGTCCATTTCAGCAGGAGAAAGTTTGCGCTCAATGTCGTACATTTCTACGAGCCGTTTGGCTTTTGTGGGCTCAAATTTATGATCGGCATCAAAACACCACGCGTTAATGCAAACAGCCAGGTCATAAACCAGTATATCAGTACAGCCGAAGTAGAAGTCGATCAGCCCGGTTATTTTTGTGCCGGTAAAAAGAACATTGTCAGGGAACAGATCCGCGTGAATTGTACCCGTGGGTAGTGATGAAGGCCAGTTGTCGTTGAGAAACTTCAGTTCGGCTTCAATGTAGCCTTCCAGGCCTTCAGAAACTTCATTAGCTCTTGTCTGGGTATCTGCGAATAGTTTTTCCCAACCTTCCAGAGATAGATCATTTGGGCGAGAAACATCATAATCACTTAGAGCAAGATGCATCTTGGCAAGTGTCTGTCCAAGTTCAGCGCAGTGACCCTCACTCATGTGGTCAACACTTACACCTGTAAGGAAACTAATAATGCAAGCCGGTTTGCCTGCAAGCGTTTGAAGAGCAGAGCCGTTTTTGTCTCTTATTGGTAAAGGGGCAGATAGCCCTTTACTCGCGAGATGTTCCATCATGTCTAAGAAATAGGGCAGATCTTCAGGGTTTGCTCTTTTCTCATATAGGGTCAGAATATACTGCCCTTTCGTTGTGGCGAGCAAATAATTAGAGTTCTCAACCCCTTCAGCAATGCCTTTGAAGCTTGTAGCTTCCCCAATGTCGTAGTTGCTCAAGAAATTACTAAGCGTTACATCATCAACTTGAGTGTAAACAGCCATTAGGCGATGTCCTTCAGAAGTGCGGGTACTTTAAATACTACGTTCTCTTCGGCAGTTGTGATGAGTTCAACAGAGGCATTGTATCTTGTTTTTAACGCCTCGATCACTTCTTCTACCAAAATTTCGGGTGCGCTCGCGCCGGCAGAAATGCCTATAGATGTGGCGCCTTCGATCCAATCCCAATCTAAATCAGCCGCGCGTCGCACGAGCCTGGCCGAGCAACCTTCTTTTTCACTTACTTCAACTAAGCGTTTACTATTTGATGAATTTGGAGCGCCAATCACGATCACCCGGTCAGCTTTCTCTGCGATAGCTTTTACGGCTATCTGGCGATTAGTTGTGGCGTAACAGATATCTTCTTTGCGAGGACTTTTAAGTTCAGGGAACTTTTCTTCGAGCCGAGCAACAATGTCAGCGGTATCGTCAACCGAGAGTGTAGTCTGCGTTACATAAGATAAATCTGTAAACTGTGAACCATCTAGGTTCTCAACATCCTCAACGGTTTCAATGAGTGTCATGGATCCTTCTTCAACTTGTCCCATTGTGCCGATAACTTCTGGATGACCTTCATGGCCAATCATAAGAATGTGACGACCGCGGTCTTTGTGGCGTTCAACTTGTTTGTGTACTTTGGAAACAAGAGGGCAGGTGGCGTCTAAATATATCATATTTCTGCGCTCAGCTTCCGCGGGTACTGATTTTGGTACGCCGTGAGCAGAAAAAACGACAGGTACGTCTGCGGGTACTTCATCTAGTTCATCAACGAAGATAGCGCCCTTGGCTTCCAAGCCTTCAACAACATAACGGTTGTGCACGATTTCATGCCGGACATAAACGGGAGCACCAAATTTTTTGAGCGTTAACTCGACGATTTTAATCGCCCGGTCTACACCTGCACAAAACCCTCTCGGATTTGCAAGTAGTATGCTTATTGTTTCGGTGTTGTGATCAGG
This sequence comes from Kordiimonas sp., assembly GCA_040830325.1. GTDB lineage: Bacteria > Pseudomonadota > Alphaproteobacteria > Sphingomonadales > Kordiimonadaceae > Kordiimonas. The sequence goes on from JBFOLV010000375.1 coordinate 2,350, forward strand.
CAATTTTGCGCTCCTTAACCCTATGAGTTTCTACTTGCTACTCGGGTAAACAGAATGGGTCAAGCAACATGGTGTGAATGCCTTATTTTTGCCGTGCTTGATGCCTAGATAGCATCGTTAGAGACGGTATATCTAGTAGTCGAAACGAGACTTCAAAAAAGAAGCATTAACTTGGCTTGCGCTTTTGCA
>JBFOLV010000376.1:0-2842 GCA_040830325.1 Kordiimonas sp.
AGCTGGCGCAAGCTGCGCGGGTTTGTCCACCTTGCCGATGTCATCCAAGGCATCGATTTCGTCAACGGCATCAAGCCATCAAACCAAAATCAAGCCGCCGCATGATGATCGCCTGGACACCAGATTTGACTATAACTCGAAGTATGTTAGGTTCTGTTTGACCCTTGTGTCATTCTCATAGCTCTGTAGGGCGCTATCTGTACGCTTTGCGGCTGTGCTGTCCTTGTCTAGGAAGATAGAAACCGTCTTTTCAACACGCTTGGTGATTGGGTTCTGGATGAACAAGCCGGTTTGAAACTTGTTCTTGATGTTCAAGTAGCGCTCACAGACTTCTAGGTTTGCGGTTTTGGTGCCTAGGCGGCCTGTTTTTAGCTCTAGATATTCTTCCTCTGAAAGAACCTTGTGAAACCGTTGCCACGCCTCAATAGCAGCTTCCTTGCTGGTGGTGGTCATGATGGTTTCTTGCTTTTCACCTAGGAATTGCTCACGTCCTTCATTGGGGAAGAGCAAGCCGGGTGCTGCGATAAAGATGGCGGTTCTTACCTCTTTACCTGAAATTCTTGTGTATTTTACTAGCCTGTATTCTGGCATAAAAAATTCCTCTGTAGCGTTGATGCTAAGAGGATGAAACTTTAAATCTGCCTTTCTTCTTAGCCGTTCTTTTCGTTTAGTTGTTTCTAGCCTTGGGAAGAGCCGTTTTTAGCGGTGGGAAGAGACTGGCCTGTCACCTCCCCACCTAAACAACTAAACCTTGACGGCTATTGATATTATTTAGTCATCTTGAGCAGTTGTGCAGAAGCTATCCGCCAACATTTTAATTGAATAATTTTCATGATGACCTAGCACATTATGAGAATCATTCACGTCATGTGCTAAGGTAATATTACCATTTCTCAACCCGGTGTTCAATGGTTTATTGACATGGTGATATTTATTTCCATTAAATGTAATTGATGAGAATAAACACTTGATGGCAAGAAAACCCTTTCATTGTAGGGCAGGGTGTGGTATTATTTAGGCAGTCAAAAAAGTTGCGAATATGAGCGGAAAACTGCTCATGGCAAATTAGACACAATGTCAAAAGATACTAAATACATTTGTCAAACGGCGCTAAAACGTCGGTGGACATAAGAAGTAAGGCGCTTAGCAACAACTAACCTACCTGCTTCTTTAGAGAGATAAGGCGCTTAGCAACAACTAACCTACCTGTCTCTTGATTGAACCTTGTAGAAGCTAGTAACTTCTACGGGAATTTTTCGCATATCTAGAGGTTTCCTTTAGTTGCCTTCCAATCGGCTAGAATTGGTATCCAGTGAACAGAATTGATATTCATTGATAAAGTAACTAAAGGGAAAATATGAAATCAAAAAAGGAGTTCTGAAAGCTTCAACCGCAAGGTTGAAGACATGATCAAGTCATCATTGAAGATGATCACAAATCAGTAACAAATTTGCATTCTCACCTCGCAAGCTCGGATCGAATGGCTTCGCATAACTGATTTCAAGTTGCTATCTTCTACAAGGTTCTTGTTACAAATGATCACATCATCAGTAACAAACATCATTCCTTTCCTTTGGCCCTAAGTATGTCTAGTAACTGGTAGTGTCATTAATGAACCCGCTAGTAAGTCACTAGTGGGCATTTTTGTATTAAATCACCAGTTACCCCAACCCTTTATTAGAATCCCGATAGGTGTTCTGGTTTCGCTCTAGTGATCCTCTTGTTATTTCTATCTTTCTTGTTCCGTTTCTGCTATAATGGTCGCAAGTTTTTCAAGAGGAATTTTTTAATGAATCTAGACTTTATCACCAGTTCATTCACTTATGATCCTGTCACCGGATCACTAAGGCGCATCAATGGCCTTGATGTTAAAACCAAGCACACTACTAGGCTCAAGGTGCTGGCCCGTGATGGCAGATGGTACAATCATGATCAGGTCATCTATGGGCTATTGTCAGGCCACCCGTTGCGTAAGGGGATAGCTTTCTGTTCCGCTGATGGCTCATTTCGCCTGTCATCAATGTACCTTCATGATACCCGCAAGGCCCCTCAATATGCATCTGTTGACCACTTGTCCGAATATGACCGCAAAGAGGCTCTGAGGGCGCATGTAGTAGCCATTGGGAAGGGACAAGAGGGCTTCCAGTTCATGCATCATGATCTGACCTTGATACATGATGAGGATAACAGCCGAATACTTGTTAAGAACCATGATGGATATTCTTTCATTAAGTCCTATTATTTCGAAAAACAACTACTTCATAAGGCTTGGTTGCAGGGTTTGATATTGGGCTGTGAGGAATTGGTTCAATTAATTGACGGTGCAAGGAATCATATTGACTCCTTTAGCGAATCATTTTAATGTCCCGCCTAAATAATTTTGAAATCATTTAAGGAGAAAGGAATATGAAGATCAAAAGAATTTTAGGTTGGGGTGCAGTAGGTTTCATTGGGTTGATGTTTGTTGGCGTTATGGCTGACCCTAGCTATGATTTGCCAGAAGGAGACACTGCAGGGCCTATTGATGATCAAATCATCTGGACGCCGGAAGCCTGCATTCATCATCACGGCAATGAGGGTGGCAGCATCTATGCACCAGCTAGCGGCAAATATGGTTTGCTACAGGAAAGAACGCAGGCCCGTACCTACATACAGACGCGGCTTAAGAACCCTGATAGCTATGAGAGCTATGAAGCATTCTACAAGAGTTATAGTCAAATCTGGTGTCCAGGCGATCATCATGCGGCGGCTTGATTTTGGTTTGATGGCTTGATGCCGTTGACGAAATCGATGCCTTGGATGACATCGGCAAGGTGGACAAACCCGCGCAGCTTGCGCCAGC
>JBFOLV010000377.1:0-7708 GCA_040830325.1 Kordiimonas sp.
CAAATAGCCATCCAAGTCACCGAAATTGATGTCACTAGAGGTGGCAATCTAATTGTCTTCATCTTTGGCAAGGACGGTTTTCCAAAGAAGCACAACAAAGCACTCAGCTTGCAAACCGCTCCTGTAAACACGAGAGAAATGACATTTCACTTCGACGTTAACGAAGACGAGGTGGCGGTAAAAATTCTTCACGATGAAAACCAGGATGGCAAAGTCACCAAAAATTGGACAGGCATCTTCCCTAAGGAAGGCCTCGGGTTTTCAAACAACCGAAAAATTGGTTTTACGGGACCACCAAGTTTCAATAAAGCTCGAGTGACATCTGAGCAATTCAGCCAACTGGCGCCGATTAAAATTCGCTATCCTCGCAAGAGGAAAAGCAAATGAAGTCCTTATTAAAACTAGCTACCGTTCTTATGCTTTTCTTCGCATCAACGTTTCTTGTTGTGCAAGCAACTGGCGTGATTACCCCTGGAAAAATAGAAACCTGGCTTGAAACTGCAAAAAACATTTCCCCACTCTACGTTATGGGCATCGTTGTAGGCTTATTATTTGCTGATCTATTCATTGCAGTGCCAACCCTAACTATAACAATCTTTGCTGGATACTTTCTAGGGCATACTCAAGGCGCAATTGCGGTGTTTGCTGGTATGCTACTCGCGGCCACTACAGGGTATGCAGTTAGCTACCGTTATGGCCCATTTGTCTTAAGGCGCATCATAAGTGATGAGAAGAAAAGCTTAGAAGTAAAAGAAACCTTCGATCAACATGGCTTTACAACAATCTTACTCGCCCGAGCCTTACCCATATTACCGGAAGTAACAGCCTGCCTTGCTGGCATCACACGCATGAGGTTTCTGCGCTTTTTCACTGCATGGTCTATTGGCACCATTCCCTACGTCCTGATTGCCACCTATGAAGTTCCCATTAGTTCCATAAAAGCCCCTAACCCCGCCATTTTTACTGCCATAGGCATCACGACTGTACTTTGGTTAGCTTGGCTTATACTTCAAACAAAGAAAAAGCGAGCAACAATCTAATTGCTACCCGCTTTCACATTTAGATTATATGGTGAACACACCTATACAGGGCCAGGAGCTTTCTTATCACGCTTAACCAGCAGCTTGTTGACTGCTGAAACATACGCTCTCGCTGCTGCGGTTACAGTATCTTCATGTGCACCTTGCCCGTTCACAGTGCGACCATCTTGCTCAAGCTTAACAGTACATTCGGCTTGTGCATCTGTGCCCTGCGTTACAGCGTGCACCTGAAAAAGCTGCAAATGTGGCTGCATACCAATGAGTTCCTTGATGGCATTGAAGGCAGCGTCAACTGGACCTGTTCCGTAGGTAACAGTACGCACTTTATCGCCATCAATTGTCATTTCGACATCAGAAACGGCGGTACCGCTTGTTGACGTATACGTATTGAGAGTAATGACTTGCATCCGATTTGACCAAGTTGCCACTTCGTCATCAACAAGCGCGACAATGTCTTCATCATAGATATTTTTCTTACGGTCACCAAGAGCCTTAAACCGTCGGAAACATTCCTGGAAGGCATTGTCACCAAGTTCGTAACCAAGCTCTTTGAGCTTATCAGCAAACGCATGACGACCAGAGTGCTTACCCATTGTGAGCGTCGATTTATTCAAACCAACACTCTCAGGGGTCATGATTTCATAGGTTTCTGCATTTTTAAGCATACCGTCTTGGTGAATACCACTTTCGTGAGCAAATGCATTTGCACCGACAATCGCTTTGTTGTTCTGAACTGTGAAACCTGTAACCGTAGAAACAAGCTTACTTGCTTTCATAATTTCTTTAGTTTCAATCCGCGTATGCCACGGGAGTGCATCACTGCGCGTTTTAAGCGCCATCACGACCTCTTCCATCGCGGCATTACCTGCGCGCTCACCAAGGCCATTAATAGTACATTCGATCTGGCGAGCACCACCTGCAAGGCCTGCAAGCGAATTAGCAACAGCTAAGCCCAAGTCATTGTGGCAGTGTGTAGAAAATATGGCTTTGTCCGCATTTTCAACATTCTCGATTACAGAACGGAACATTGCTGCATATTCATCAGGTGTTGCGTATCCAACAGTGTCAGGCAAATTGATGGTTGTTGCACCCGCTTTAATCGCCGTGTCCACAGCTTTATAGAGGAAGTCCATTTCCGTACGCGTTGCGTCTTCGGCACTCCACTCAACGTCGTCAACATACTTACGAGCGTGGGTCACTGATTTGTGGATAGCATCAAGAACCTCATCAGGCTCCATCTGCAACTTCCATTTCATATGGAGAGGGCTCGTCGCAATGAATGTATGAATACGGCCACTATTTGCAGGCGCGATTGCCTCGCCTGCTCGCTCAATATCCCCGAGAGCTGCACGCGCGAGAGAGCATATTGTTGAGTCTTTGATCCGCTCAGCGATCTGGCGCACACATTCAAAGTCACCGTTTGAAGCGATGGCAAAACCAGCCTCGATAACGTCAACCTTAAGGGCCTCCAGCACATCGGCAATACGGAGTTTTTCTTCAAGGGTCATGGATGCGCCAGGTGACTGTTCCCCATCGCGCAATGTTGTGTCAAAAATTCGCACACGGTTAGCTTCACTGTGTGACATAGCTCTACTTCCTAAATTTTCGTAACGATACTGAAATGAATGATCAGGTGGCGTTTTCCCTTAAGCACCAAGCGCATCCAAATTATGCACCACTGCCTTGTGCTTAAGGGCCGATAAGTCGGCCAGCACCTAGTAGTAGAAGCAGGCTTAGCAGAAGCGAGACATTAATAGCATATAGGCGCAGGTTCGCTGCACGGCGTTCAGCTGCAGATACAACTGCGACCTTAGCTCGCTTACGCGATCCTTTTTCCTGATATGATTGCTCTAAACGCATCTAGTTTTAAAACCTACTGAATTCCCTATTGCCCTAATTGTGTAACAGATAAATTTCGAGAAGCAACCCTCATTATCCATTTTTAAGGCACAAGTGTAAATTGACGCAACGGCGCGGTTTCCGCCACTTTCCTGCCCATCGCCATCAATTTTAACATATATTGAAACCACCTGCCCTTGAAGTAACATTATTTTACAAAATAAACTGAAATTCTCATATAATATTACACATGAGTAATATAAAAACTCACCTTCATAAGATTATTACCTAAGAGAACGAATAGCCGGACTGATAATTACGTGCCTCCATATTACTGTCTCAATCACGGTGCATTTTTTTGATGCTATACTAATATGAGACAAATGATATAAATCTACCAAGACCACGCGGGAGGAACTAATCGCTTCGATCTATTCATATGGTGCGAATGCACATCGGGCAGAAGAAACTTTTCGAACTGTTGAGTTTATTGACGCAGAAAGCTTGCGCTCAACTGACCGAGTAGTAGAGAAGATGCTCACTTATTTTGAGAAAAAAACAAAAAAGAAGCGCCTAGCAAAACGTAGTGATGTGTCACCAAATGAGCTCAAGGTCTATCTTCCAGAAATCTGCTTAATGGAGCCTCAATACGGTATCGACAACCATGTAGCAGATGTAAAACTCCTGCTGCAGGGTACCGCAATAGCTAACTTCTACGGTGAGATGACAGGAAAAATGGTTTCTACGCACCCCAGTCCTGAAGTTGGGGAACGTATAAAATTATCGTGTCAAAACTGTATAGACAGGCGTGCGCCACTGGCGGCTAGGGCTGAAGCTTTATCCCGTGACAAAGCTTACCTCAGGCTAACAGCCCTTTATGTACCTTTGTCTGAAGACAATAATCACATCGACAAACTCTTTGTGCATGTCAACGTGGAACGCCATAAGCGGCAATAACTAACAACAGCCAGTTGATCAATCAGCCACCTTGATCCACTTCAATCAAATAATAGCCAACTCCAGGCTTCATAGATTTTTCATTATAAGTCTGCATCGAGCCTGGTGCGAGAAATACCCGCTGCCAAACAGAGATAGGCTCCGCAGGCTGCTGGTTTGCGTCCATAAAAGAAGTACGTACGAGTACTTCTTGCATGAAGTTCGTACAATTCCTCAAGCGCACGATTACTTCGAGAGTTCCGGTGCGAGTTGTACGGGCAAATACTGCATGGGGCATAATTTTTCGGCTAATATTTTTGTCGATAACCCGCACACTATTAAGAGCAATAGGGATCATACGATTGGGTACATGCGTAACTCTTGCAGGCGCAGCCGAACCTATTTTTCCGAAGTCACAGGCGCCGACTTCAGCCATCCCTGCCGTCAGTGGCCCTGATAAAAAAAGAGCCGTCACAGCAAGTATCATCAACATAGATGCTTTAATAATTTTTCTCATCTTAGCTCAGCTCTCATAGAAGACCTTGGCGCATCACTAACAAGCCACTGCCGAAAAACAATATCCTTTTGCTGAACGTTTTTCTTCTGCTTTCGTACCTGTTTCCATGTATATCGCGCACCCGGGCTAGACTCTGTAACATTAAGAGCACTTTGAGAGCGAGACCAAACAATCGCGCATCTCTTCGTTCCCCCATACATTACAGGGCTTGGTACCTCAGCAGTACCAGAACCTTCTTCGCTCGAAAATACGGCAGAAATTTGTAGATCAGGTCGAAATTTTATATTTTCAGAGGCTAGGCTGATGCCTTCTGGCAAATTATCCCAAGCGCGGAGGTCAGCCTCGGGCTTTGCCGACAAAGATACACCGTCTAATACTTCACCAACTAGCGCCACTCCCGCCCCAACCAAGACTGTCTCAGTGTCATCCGAAAACAACCCCGTTAGCGCTGTAACAGCCCCAGCCATAGAAACTATTTCCCCAATTGTGTCGGTTGTTTTCTTAAACTCTACTTTATGCAAAAGAATGTCATCGACAGCTCTGGAGCCTCGTGTCTTAGCCTGCCGCGTCAACCGAGTTGCATTAACCGTAGGTATCTTTTTGAAGCTACCACTTTGTTCTTCAACCTGATACATAGCTGATAGGTTTTCGTAAGGACTATCAGGCTTAAATTTTAGAACCTCTCCATACTCGCCTCCGCCATATTTACGAGGCCCCTTGCCTGTTTCAGCAACAAAAAGAGTGTTATGGTCTCGCCCCGGCAGGGAGAGATCTTTGCGTATATTCTGGGCTCTTCGGTATGCGTCCAGATCACTGCGCCCCTGACATTGCATACTCCAACCTATCAAATAGTTTAACGCCGCAAAATCAGACTGAAACTCCTCGTTTTCAGAGAATGTATCTTGATATTCTCCAGCTCTAAAAACAGCGCGTGCGTTCTCAAAGTCTCCAGCCCGTAAAAATAGCAACCCTCTATAATAATACGCCATGGCGCGTTCATAGGGTTCACCTTTATATTCTTTAACGTCCTCAGAGTTGAACTTGGATTTTGCATTTTGTGCAGCAACATTATTAAAATAGATTCCCTCAATACGGTCCAGGCTTCTATCAAAGGCCCACTCAGCGTGGTCATAGAATCCGAGCTCCATTGCCGCCAGTCCTAACCGATTGAAGTTCAGCGTAGCATTGCGCTCCCCCTCCAGAAACAAACTCCGATAAAAAGGCTGAAGATATAGAGGCTTATCTGAAACAAACTGCCATGTCTCAAAAGGATATGGCCCCATCCCATACTGCTCAGAGAGCTTTTTACTCAGCTTATTTATCGAAGCTACATGCTTCTTGGCAGTCGCTCGATTTAGAGAAACCATCGCCTTATATTCTCGTTTAACCCGTTTTAAGTTATTCTTTAGGGCTTTCCGTCGAGCATCCTTAAGATCTTCCCGTTTCAAAGCGTCCTTCAGATCAACAAGCTGCTTCTCTAGATATTGTTCCCGGCTACTGTCAGCAGGTGACACAGCGGGGGTATTTTGCAGGCGATAAAGCTGAACACTATCATCGCTAACTGCTTCAGGTGCGGCGAGCATCGTCCCTAACAACACAGCATACTGCGCTAGCATAAGCATTCCCTGCAATCACGGCCTCTAAACAAGAACTGGTGTTTAGCGATAAACAATATCATCGGCCGCTGCTTTGGAAAGCTCATACATGTTGCTCCACACAACAATATTTCGCTCAGTATCGACCATCTCAAAGGTGATCTGAGTATATCGTTGAAGCATTCCCGTGCGCACATCTCTGCTGTCTGCCGATGCGATAGTACCAGCAAGTCTAAAGTCGCCACCTGCTTGCGCCTGCGCTGCCTCTCTAGTGCCCGAATCTACCATACCTTTTCGTTTGAGTGCCCGTTCTTCAGCGACCATATTTTGGTACGCGCGGTTAATGAAAGACATTCTGCCCATTGCAGCTCTATTAAGATGCACCCGCAACCGATTTGTAATCAGGTCTTTATTGATACGCTGCATGCTATCATTCAGAAAATAACCACTATCCACGATGACTTGTGGGGGATGGGTGGCGTCAGCTAGTACCGGACTAGACAGCATATCTCGGACCATCAAATCAGTCATTGCTTGAATGTCATGCCCCTCAATCCCAACGCCTTGCACGGCACCTGCTCGACTTGGATCCTGTGAAACGGGGGCCACTCCAGCAGAGTTTATGACCGTTGGTCCACAAGCTGCGAGCGAGCTAGCTAGCAAGGTTACTTCAACCGTTCTTCTAACCTTAAATGTTGAAAAAAAATCGATATTGATCATCGTATCCACCGGTTACCTATCACAATGCCATTTTATTATGCATTCTTATAAACTTTAAATATCTTCAAAAACAATCAAACGCTTGAGTCTTCTATGCATACTGTTTTTCCACAGCTTTTCATTCTCAGACACCCCATCAGGAAAGATTGCAAAAGGTTACAACTCTCATATACTGTCATAAGTAGTAGAACTTAATTTTATTAGGTCAGTGTAGAGTGTTTCAGTTAACTACGGCATCTTTGCGGCTAATTTACATAATTGCCGCATTTTTTTCTTTCTGCGTCCCAGCCAGCGCAGAAGCTGCATTTAGGCAGGCCGACCCTTTCCCGACCGTAATTATGGGATATCTCGACTTCCCACCTTTGATGTGGGATGAAGGCGGTACACCAAAAGGTAGCTTAATTGACCTCACTAAAGAGATAGCAAAAGACCAGGGGTTAGCTATCGAATTTGTCTATCGTCCTGTTAAGCGATTGTATACAGACCTTGCCCGCGGGGATATTCACCTATGGATCGGTAGCCCTGATACTACAGAAATTAAGGGCAAGGTTTTATTCATGGACCCGCCAGTTGTCGTGGCCCAGTTAAAGCTCTACGCCCGCAAGGGTAGATCAATCCCCGCCTTCGAAGACCTTAGAAACACCTCACTCATTATAATTAACGGATACCGGTATGGCGGTCTTTGGACTGAGCTAAATGACCCCGCCCGCTCTCTATCCTTTTTGCCAGCAATGAACCATGAAACAGCTTTAGGTATGTTAAGCGCCGGCCGCGCAGACTTTGTACTTGATTACTCCCGGCCAACTAACAAGCTAAACCCTCAAGAGATTGTAGGCGAGTTCAATGAACGTCTCGTACAAGCCTTTCCGAGCTATTATAATGTCTCAAAGAAAGCGCCTCGCGCCCAGGAGCTGGTCGAACGCCTCTATATCGGCCTAAAGAACATGCAATATGCCTCTCAAGCTGCAGAGTAATACCAAGTTCAAAGCGTTAAGGTAAACTCATACTCGTCACACCACTCACCTTTAACAAAAGATGCGCGTTCTATAAGTGGCCCAGCG
>JBFOLV010000378.1:0-2305 GCA_040830325.1 Kordiimonas sp.
AAAGCCCCATAATTTATCTGTTTTGACAAACCGACCTTTTTTGAAGAAACGCCCTAAAAACTTCTTAAGCCCCTTTCGCTCCATAATGAACTTGCCAACGCCGTTTGGCAGCAAATCGCAAACTTCTTCTATGCGTGGATGCAAATATTCTGTCGTTTCAATGATCTGATCATGTTGCGCCTTTACTTCATCCCTAACACGCTCAAATCGGGTGTCCCGAGTTTTTAAATCAGCAACCCTGATTGTATCTTCAAAGGACATTGCAAGCGCCAAATATTTTGCAGTTTCACTGGTTAATCTCCAATTCTGCTTAACGCCAACAAGGTTTTTATCAAGGGATGCTATTTTCCTCATACGCTCTAGGTACAAGTCTCCGTAACGAGGGTCCTGAAAATCAACAACTCGTTTTAGTCCCTCGCGCAGCACCTTATGTACTTCTACAGGGAAATGCACCGAAAGCTTGTCTAGCAGAGGCTTCACGGCTGGTGCCACAGCATCAACAAATTCTTTAGACTGGCTACAACTTTCATCAACCGCTTGCGACTGTGCACGCTCAAAGCCTGCGGCAAAGCCAGCCAAGTTCGTTTTCACTGCCCGACCAGCATGCTTGATAACATCTTCAAATACTTCGCGAGATATCGGCAACGCACCAGAACCTGCAAGCGCACCAAACATCACAGCACTAATGATAGTGCCATTGTCTTTCGCTAAGCTTTCCATATCAAAACTAACAAAGTGTTTGGCTGAGGCCTCCGCTGCCTCTAGTACTGGTTCGCTATCCTTACGCCCATCAGACATGGCCATTTTTTCATCGATCGCATAAATGCGGTGTGATGAAGCAATTAATGTTGTTTTGTCCGGTGTCACAAAACCGCGCGACACTGAACGCCCAGCTTCCATCAACTCTGATGCAACAACAATATCCACATCCCCTGCTACAGGCATGAGAGCCATAACAGGCTGCTGCTGCGCTTTGTCTGCCACATGATTTGGAAATATCTCAATATAGTAGACCGTTGCACCAGTACGCTGGGCAACACCTGCAATGAAAGTGTACTGCGCTGAGTATCCGGCACTCTCAGCAGTCTCTACGATCCAATCAGCAAGCACACCGCCGCCTTGGCCGCCAAGCGCATGAATTGCAATAGTAGTTGGGCGAACATTGCTCACAACATCAAACTCCAAACGAATATTTTGCGCGGCGTTTGGCGGCACGGCGCTGCAAAGCACGAATAATCATGCCGCGCGCACTCGCTTTTAACCGGTCCCACCATGTCGCGTTGAATACCAACTCAGCTTTGTAGAATGACGGACATAATACAGCTGCATGGCTTACTTCGCCGCAGTGACCACATCCCACACAATCATTATTCACGTGTGCGATTGGATCATCCTTCAAAGGATCGGGATTATCTTTGATGGTTAGCGAAGGACAGCCTGACAAACGAATGCAGCTATGGTCACCCGTACAAGTATCAGGATCTACTCCAAAGCGCGTTTTCACGATGCGTTTACCACCTTTAATATGTGCGGCAATTTGGGGCTTTATCCTGCGCTGTTTATTCAGCATGCACTCAGATTCCGCCACTATGACCTTTGGTCCCTTAATCTTTGTGGTAAGGGCTTCCTGCAAAGTATTACGCACTGTGGTCAGGTCATAAGTCGTTACTGTTCTAAGCCACTTTACACCCATGCCCTGAATGGCGTGCTGGATGGAATGGTTGGTACTTTTAGTTTTATTGAACGCACGAGAAGATAAAATATCTTGCCCACCAGTGGCTGCGGAATATCCATTATCAATAACAACTAAGACATTGTCATTATTATTAAAAACAGCATTCCCTACACCGCTCGTAAGGCCGTTATGCCAAAAACCACCGTCCCCCATAACACTGATCGTACGCTTATCAGATTCCGCGTTAAAGGCTGATGCTCCTGCCCAGCCTAAGCCGTACCCCATCGTGGTATTGCCAATATTAAAAGGCGGCAAAATCGAAAACAGATGACAGCCAATATCAGCACTTACATGGAAGGGGCCCATATCCTGTTCAATCAACTTCATGGCAGTAAATACCGGACGTTCCGGGCAACCGGTACAAAGCCCTGCGGGCCTCGCTGGAAGCGCTTCAGATAAATCCGGCACGTTCGGTAGACTAACCGGTACAGGCCCCACCGGAAGCTCATCTTCAACGACGCCTTGATCACACTTTTTCTTAAAAGCGGCTATGCCATCACGCAGCACCTGGCCAGTGTACTCGCCAGCGTGTGGGAGTATCTCTTTACCCCAAACTCGTGTTTGCAAGTC
>JBFOLV010000379.1:0-4380 GCA_040830325.1 Kordiimonas sp.
AGACCATGGTTCATCCGCAATCGCTGCCGCTGTGGAGGAGCAAGATGCAACAACTCACGACATTGCAAATTCAGGACGGCAAGCCTCTGAAGGCACTCGCACGGCAGCTCAAGATGCCACAGCTGTTGAAGGCGGTGCCCGCGATTCTGAAGAAGCGGCAACAACTGTACTAACTGCCATTGAGCAACTAGAAGCCTTATCCTCAAAACTAGGTACACACACAGATGATTTCCTCGCCCGTGTAAGGGCAGGTTAGGCCTACTCAATTTAATGACGATAAGGTCGCATCTTTTGGTGCGGCCTTTTTATTGCGATCCGTTACGCTAACAATACTGTGACGACCAGTTTATTGGACTTAAACAGGTTTATCTCACTAGTAAATCCATACCACGGGGTAAGGGCTAATTTTATTAGTGAGAGTATAGAGTATGAAAAGAATTTTAGTTTTAATTAGCCTAGTAGGCTTCAGCTTAAGCGCCCACGCTCAACTTGAAGTGACGGTACATCCAGATCAAAAAACACTATTAGAAAGTAGTGACCCTATATTAAGGGCCAACAAGAAACTCGTATATGATTTTTGGGTAAAAGTATTTCAAGGCCAAGATGCCTCTCTCATCCCAGAGATGCTTACTGAAGAGTATCTACAACATAACCCCAATGTACCCTCTGGTCGCGCCGCCTTCACAAAGTTTGTTACCAGCTTACCTCCGCTCAAAGAAGGTAAATTAACAACCATTCGAGACTTGGTCATGATTACCGCTGAAAGGGATATTGTTACGCTTGCATTTAGAAATGAACGTAAGCATCCGACAAAAGAAGGGGTAACTTACACCACAACTTGGTTTGACATGTTCCGCATCGAAAATGGCAAAATTGCCGAGCACTGGGATTCAGCACGTCTCTGGCAATAAGCTTCCCATTGTCTATAAGGCAGCTAAAACAAGATTCGTTCTAGCTGCCTATACTTTCAAGCCATTCGTCTAACTGAACTTTCTTTTGCTTTTGGCCATTGCTTTTTTACGAGGATGAACTGTGCCTGTTTCCGCCCAATGTTTAAACTCCTCCAGTACCTTGGGCAGGCTTGTATTGAGCCCCAACCATAACAGGGGAGTTAGCAATACTGCCCACCATTTCATGCTTATTTCAGGGCGCATAGACACCAGACAACACTTCGACCCCAGTGACATGATAGACCAACTATTGCCCGCTGATTGCACAATTGGCGGTCGGCCATCTATGAGCTCATACTCTAGCTTCATGTTTTCCGGATCAAACTGGGTGATACGTTCCGTTAGCTTTTTATTCTTCTGCATGCACACGCGGTACCCACCAGGCGCAAGCTGACCTTCCAAATAAGAGCTATCGAGCAAACTGGTCCACTGACCTGTTTCACCGAATTTCTCACCCACAGCCACCCACGCTTGCTCTGCTGAAATATTCAGTTCAATTTCAAAAACCTTATTCATCTCACCTATCCTCGCCTTAAACAATATCGTCAACAATCAGCCAACGCGCAGCAATGATTGCTGTCATCACCACCAAGGCGATAGTAGCTGTGTGGTCTTTTCGAGCGGCTGTTTTAAACGCGACAAACACGTATGGAGTGCCTACTAAAACCAACACCGGCAGATACACCTTCATATAAACAAAGTAGATCGCCACCAATTGCAGCGTGCCAACGATGAAAATCCAGTGGTATGCGATATCAAGCTTTGCGGCGGGCACTTTCTCCTTACCCAAAACCTTGTAGATACCACTTCCGGCTAAGAAAGCTATCAATACCCAATCAAATATAAGTCCCAAATCCATGGAAACCTCCTTCGTGCCGTGTGGCCACCAAAAATATAACATGTATTACATATTATGTAACAAACGTTACATCTGGTGTGTAACAAGCGTTACATGCTATGGCAAGGAAAATGAGAAAAGTTTGGAATGAGTGCTTTGGAAAATAGACAACCAGTTAAAGAACGGCTGTTTCAAACCGGAACAATCCTTTTTGCAGAAAAAGGCTTTGACGGCGTTTCAGTACGCGAGATCTGCAAACATGCTGGTACGAGCATGAATATGATCCACCACTATTTCGGCAATAAAGAAGGCTTGTTTGATGCAATCGTTGCCTCATTTACCGAGAAGGTTTTTGCCTTCCCATTGCGCCTCCTAGAAAAAGAGGTACAAACAAAAGACGAATTCGTAACCTTAGTTGAACTATTTTTTGAAGAGACGCTTACAGCGCTCATTGACCAGCGTCACATACTGCAAGTCATTACACGGCACGAGGTGGAGGCCTCAGCCATGTCTGAACTCATTCAAAATTTTGTAAAGTTTCTTAAAATTACGCAAGAAAAGGGCTTTGTACAGGCAGGCATCGAACCAGAGCTTATGAGCGGCTTCATTATGGATAGGTTGGCAACCCAAGTATTATACGCACCTCAAATCGCCAAATATTCAAACTATGATCTCATTGGCGACCCTGACTACCGTGCAAGATGGACCCGCTCAAACCTAAACCTCTTCCTGTATGGATTAGTAAGTCAATAATGGCATTAAAAACGCTGGACAAGTTCGCCGTATTTCCGGAGCAGTGATGTTTTCTCGAACAATCTGTCGCAAATCTTCGCATATGCAAAAGCTCTGGCAATAAATTCTTTATCTTTTGTGGTTAGTTCATTGTGGTTTTGCTTCTTCGCCAAACAAGGGTGTAACTTGCTGAGCAACAACCACAAACCGCGTGGCACTGGCAAAATAGGTTCACTGTTTTTTACATCCTCAGATTTACTAATTTTCCAAGCTGAAAAGATACTGTGGGTAGACTGCTTTTTATTGCCTGCAGCAGAGAGTTGGGGCTTCAATAGTTCAGTTGGTGCATTCTCTAACAGCCAAAGCCTGCGCTCTTTAATATCCGTTACAACACCGAGCGCTTCACTATATTCAACGCCCTCGTTTAACACTTGCCGTGTCAATGCACACAGGTAGCTACGGCATACACGGGGCCGCTTTTCATATATGGAACAACAAGAGCCAGATAGCGCACTGCACGGCAACCCAAACACAGGCTTGCCTTTCCTATTTACAAGCACTTTCACAGGAGAATCTTGCAACGCTTCTGCCTCTGTTTCGTTGATATCCACAAAGGAAAATAGAGATCCATTGCAACATATACCACAAGCTTGGCATAACTCTGCTGAACGCTGCGCGGAAAGAAGCGCAGCTTTAGCTTCTTTACTCAGATCACTCTGTTGGCTTGGGCCTTCAGGCATAGATGGTCCTACTTAGGTTTCTCTCAGGCTCTTAGTCCCTCAATTAATTGCGCGGTGTGGCCACAATTTTATAGACAGGCGTCCAAGTTTGCTCATCGTCGTAAGATAGTTCAAGCACCCAATTCCAACCTTCTTCTGTTGGGGCAAAAAAGGTAATACGCCGAGGAGGGTTTGGTTTCGGCGCCACATATAACATTACAATGTTTCCCGCCTCGTCCTCCTTGGCTCGAATATGCGTAAAACCCGGCGTTCTAGTTGCTGTCCAAGCCACATTCCAGTCGCCAGTTTCCGGTTCATACATCCGTAAGTTAGTACCAACACCTGGTTCCGGGTTGGCGGCAGTAGGGTTTGGCATCCAAAAATCCTGTATAGCTATACCATCCCCCACACAGGTAAAATTCCACCTTGCACCAGCCCCAGGCGACCAAGTTTCCCCGTCCGGGCTCAGTGCTTCATCTGCTATATCCCAGTCACCAAGATACCGCCCAAACTGAGCTATCGGGCCAGACTTACAACCAGCATCACTATCCATAAGAACAGAACTTAAACCATCTTCCGCTCGTAAATCCGTAGTTTGCAGCAAAAACAAAATGATACCGGAGAGTATTTTCAGAAACCGCATTGGATGATCCTCCCACCTTTAGCTTCGCATGGTTTAGTGTTCACCATTCTCAAGCAATATCCAACAGGAAACATTGCTGCCAATAATTTAAGGACGATAAAATTCACTGACCGTTTATCGTCACATTCCAACCATTAACCGCAAGGCCATTGCATACAAGCGGGCAGATTTTAGCGTAAAATGCTTAACTGGGAGCAGTGTATGACCATTGATAGACGGGCATTTTTAAAACTAAGTTCAGCTATAGGCGGCGGTTTACTGTTCAATGTTGCCCTGCAGCCGACAGCAGTGTCTGCTGACGTAAGTTCTTCCTTTCAAGCAAACGTTTATCTCAGGTTCAATGTTAACGGCACAGTTTCCTACAGAGATACCAAACCTGAAATGGGGCAAGCCGTTTCAACAGGTCTAGCCATGGTCGTTTGTGACGAGCTTGGAGCAGACTGGTCAAAATTCATAGTCGATCGCCCGCCTCTCACCAGCAAAATGGAAATTAGTCAC
>JBFOLV010000380.1:0-7232 GCA_040830325.1 Kordiimonas sp.
ATTGGGATGCAGGCATGTTTTCTATAGTCTCACTATGCCTAGCCTCTTTTGCCCCTTCTTAGCAAATCTGGACAATGTCCTAGACATTTGCGGCCGGGATGCGGAAGCTGTTGTAGGCCTACCTTTAAATGAGGCAACGTCAGGTCAAGCAAAAGACCTGAACCAGTTATGACGTAGGAGACTATCATGGGTGAGATTGTTGGCGTTGGCATCGTATCACACGCGCCGCCAATTATGATGAGCAAGGAAAACCGTTTTGCTTTGAATGAGGGCAAAGAGATCACTCTGGTGCCGGGCCTTAGGAACTTACGTAGTGAAGTGCTGGATAAGTTAACGCCTGACACGGTAATCGTTGTAGATACACACTGGTTTAGTACTGTTGAGTTTATCATCACGGGGCATGAGCGCCGCAAAGGAAAATATACCTCTGAAGAATTACCCCGTGTGATTTCACAGGTGCCATATGACCTGAAAGGTAACCCTGAACTAGCCGAACTTGTGGCTTCAGAAGTGCGAGATGCTGGTGTGCCGTGTATCGCGAATGATGATCCTTATTTGCCAGTGAATTACCCAACTATCAATGTTGCTGATTTTTTGAATAACGGCGAGGAGTGGCTATCAATTAGTGTGGCGCAAACTGGTACCACAGATAATTTCCTTGCTGTTGGTAAAGCAATTGGCGAAGCGGTTGCAAAGTCTGACAGGCGTGTTGTTGTTCTAGCAAGTGGTGGTATGAGCCATGCTTTTTGGCCGCTTCTTGAGCTTGTGGACCATGAAGCATCTGACCCCAAACACATCATTACACCGGAAGCCCGCGCCGCTGACGAACAGCGCCTTAAATGGTTTGCGAACGGAGACCATGCAGCCGTTATTGACGCAATGCCCGACTATTTGCCGCACAAACCAGAAGGCAAGTTCGCTCACTATTTAATGATGGCAGCAGCTGTAGGTGGCAAATCTTGCAAGGCGATGGGACGACTGTTTGGGGAGTATGAAAATGCAACTGGCACCGGCCAAGTTCATGTGTGGTTTGACCAGCCTGAAGGTGGTTGGACTTAGTGCCAATTTTTCATGTCGGCGCTATAGAGTAGCTGTAAACAAGCACTCATAAAGCGTGTTTCTTTCCGGGTGGTTCGCCAGAGCTGCCCGAGAGAGAGCAAGATACTGTGGCACGCTATGGATAACGGGCATAAGTAGTTGAATTTCATCAGCAATATTGAGTTCATTGGCAAAATGTAGATAAGACGCTTGGTTGCCAACCACAAAATCAACACGCTTCGCCACCAAACTTTTGAATAATGAAAAGTATGAGTGTTGCCGTGAAACGGTTATCTCATTCTCATGCAGGTAGGTGTCAAACTCCGGTGCTATAAGCCCGCCTGCAATCCGGCCAATGCGTTTGTTGTCCAGCATCGCAAAGCCTGTGAAGCTTTTATGGCCATCTGATTTCATTGCAATAAGCCCCATTTCAGATCTGACAACAGGGTTCTTAGGGAAAAACAAAAACTTACTGCGTTCAGCGGATTCTATTGTTGGAACAACCGCATCAGCAGTGCCGTCTACCGCTAGTCTGAAGGCTCTGCTCCATGCGGGAGAGACGATGAAGTTGATCTTGGCCCTGCATTTTTGTGCCATAGCACGGGCAGCGGTTGCAACAGTGCCTGTAACTTGCTGGGTATCGGGGTTAATGACGATTTCTGGCGGGATGTTGATAACAGCGACATCTAGAATGTGCTCTTGTGCAAACAGGCGCGGCTGCAGTGCCATCAGGCATAGCCATATGATCAAAGGTTTGCTTATGTGCGTTATCATCTGCTTGCCTCAGGCATGCCGCACTACATACTCAGGTCACTACTTTTCGCGGGTTATGAACTACCGACAATAAGTGTGGCAGGAAACCAATAGGATTTGGTTAATGGTGTGTTTTTCGATGTTAGGCAAACGTGGTGACGATTACCTAACAAAATCGATTTCGCCGATACCTAACTATTGGCCGCAACTTGGAACGCGCCTGTTGGTTCAATTAAAATGGGTGCAATATCGGTGAAGGCAGGCAGGTTTTGTGCCCAGCTTGCGCCGCCTGCGCTCCAGCCTGTATTGATGTCGAAGTTTACCGAGCGGCTCGTGGTGCCAGCTAAATCAACCAGTAAGCCCGCGCTTGTTGATCTTTCAACAATTGTGCTTGTGTCCAATTGTTCTGTCGAGAACATCAAAAGCACTTTTTCAATGGGAGCCACCGTATCAAGCATGTTCCCAAATAATGGGAAGGTGCAGATGGGAGAGATTTGGCCGTTCACTTCTTCTGAAATGCCTGTGGTGATTTGTTGAGGTGCCTGGTTAAGCAGCGAGATGTTATTCTGTGATACTCCCGCTTTTACTTTGGCATTGCCATTTGCGTCACACACCAGCATTTGCCCGAGCCTTATATCCAAGGATACAGTAGGTGTTACTACAGCGTTGGGCACCACTTGAGTTTGAGAAGAATAAGCCCTGTAGTCACCTTGCCAGACAATATCCGTTGATTGCATATACTGATCATCGCGGAACCAAACTGTTGGTACGCCGCCTGAAGATGCGGATTGAACAGCCTTAAACCCGTAAAGGGAATAACCTGCGCTGCGTAGGGCAATGATGGTTTGCGGATCCATCATGATGTTAAGAGTATATGATTCAATCATCCTTCTGTGTCCCCCAATAATGTTGGAACCTGCGATAAGTAATGCTCGGGTAGCGAGAATGAAACGACCATAGGTGTTTTGTTGGCGTTCAAGCTATGTCGGGGGTCACAGGGGAGAGTGTTTAGATTGTTACTTTAACCAGCTTAAAAACGCACGTTCGCCAGGCGGGGTAAAACTGATGATGCGGGTTTCTGGGATGCGGCGCAGCCATTTGTTTTTTTCAAACTGCTGCAAAAGAGCTTGTCCCAAGCTACCACTGAGGTGGGAACGCCGCATGCTCCAATCGAGGCACGTGCGACACAGGGGGCGTCGCTTTGCCATAAGGGCATCTACATCAATGCCAAAATCAACAAAGGCGTCCAGCCCTAGAGGTGTCGCGGCAATACCGGAGCTATGATCAAGCCAACCTTTTTCGGTCATCCGGTCAAACATATGAACACCAAGTTCACCAGCTAGATGGTCATAACAGATGCGGGCTTTCCTAAGGGCAGGGTCTTTAGGGCCGGTCCGGGTGCGCTTGCCACTTCGGTTTTCAGCAATGCCCATCAGCACCTCAAGCGCATGGGCGACGTCTGGCCCGTCAAGCCGGTAATAATGGTGCCTGCCTTGAACTTCCTTGGCGATAAGTTCCGCTCCAAACAGTTTTGCCAGATGAGAACTTGCAGTTTGTTTGGTAACACCAGCTTCTGCCGCGAGCTCACTTGCCGTCAGCGCACGGCCATCCATCAATGCTGTCAGCATATTCGAGCGTGCTGGGTCCCCCATAAGGGAGGCTATCAGGGCAATGTCTGGGCCTTCTTTCATGGTTCGATGTTAAGCGAACCATTCTTGTGTTTCAAGCAGGTAAAACAACTGTGTGAAAGGAGTACACGCATGATTACCTGTTTTATCAAATATGAAATTGACCCCTTCAAGAAAGAACAGTTTGAGGAGTATAGCCGCAATTGGGGGCAGGCCATTCCGCGGTGCGGCGCTGACCTTATTGGGTATTTTGCGCCGCATGAAGGCTCAACCACAACAGCGTACGGTGTTTACACATTGCCCTCTCTTACGGAGTATGAAGCCTATAAAACGCGGCTTGCGGCAGATCAGCTTGGCCGGAAAAACTACGAGTTTGCAAAGCGGGAACAATTTATTCGCCGCGAAGACCGTATCTTCCTTAAGCGAGCTTCAGGACCACACGGGGAGTTAATAAAACCATGATTGCAGTTATCTTTGAAGCTGAGCCAAGGCCTGAATTCAAACAGGAATATTTGGATATTGCCGCCAGTCTGAAGCCGGTGCTCGAGGAGATTGATGGCTTTATCTCCGTTGAGCGTTTTGAAAGCCTGAGCGTGCCTGGCAAAGTTCTTTCTTTATCTTTTTGGCGGGATGAAGATGCCGTGAAGGCGTGGCGTAACACTGGTGAACATAGAGGAGCGCAGGCAAAAGGGCGTGGCCATATTTTTGAAAATTACCGGCTCCGAATAGCTGATGTTAGCCGTGATTACGGCCTTAAGGACAGGGACCAAGCTCCTTCAGACAGTAGAGGGTACCATAGCTGAGAAATAGAGCATGAAATATGGTACACTCCCCCAATCATGAAAGGGGGAGTGCCATGATTATAGAGCATATAGTTGCCGTTGGTTTTTTACTGATCGCCTTGGTTGGGGTGGTGGGTCTTATTTGGAATAGGCTGAAACTAGAGAGGGGCATCGGGGAAAAGGCAAACCAGTTTGCTGTTGTTTCAATTGCCATCCCTGTTGTTGGGGCGCTTGCCCTTATGAATGCAATCTCGCTTGAAATTACAGGTACCTTGTTGGGTGCGGCGATTGGCTTCGTGGCGAACGGCGCAGGCAAATAACAGCTTTGACCGTTTAACGTGCAACACATACCGCTTATCGCCAAGCAGGACCACTATGCCTCAGCTTATGATAGAGGCGGTGCTCAACAAGAAAATACCAAAGGGAACACTTCAGTGAAAAAGATTAGAAATCTACTTATAGGGATGGTCGCAGCATTTGGTATGATTGCACCATCAGCGTCATACGCAGACCCTGTTACCATTGATGAATATGCAGCTGTTATTGAAACAGCGAATAATTATTTCAATGGTCTCGCTACTGGTAATCAGGAGATGATTGCCAAGGCTTTTGATCTAGAGCATGGCCACCTGAAATATATAACAACAGACAAAGAAACCGGCGAAGAAAGTGTCCGGGTTCTATTGTTCAAAGAGTTTGCAAAACAGTTTACTGAGCTAAAAACAGAGACATGGACCGGGGAAATCATCTCCGTAGATATTGTTGATAATCATATGGCGATGGTGAAAATGAACTTTCACACACCGCGCACCCATTATATTGATTATTTGGTGATGTATAAACGCAAGGAAGGCTGGCGCATTATCAGCAAAACCTTTGTTGCTCACCAAAAGGCGAAGAAGTAAAGGTGTATGGCGGGTTGGCGCCATATCCGGCGTTTTTACCTTATGCCACTGTTTGGGTGGAAAGTTTTTTATGTATTTAATCAAATGTTTAGTGCTGGCGATCACTGTATCGTCGGTTTCAACTGTAGGCCGTGCAGAACCGGTCATAGCTGACGAATATGCGGCCGTTATTGAAACGGCAAACAACTATTTCATAGGTCTTGCAAATGGGGATCAAGACCTGATCGCCCGCACCTTCGATATGGAGGCGGGCCATATGAAACGTGTGGGCAGAAATAAAGAAACCGGGAAGACATATGTAGAGGCCGTGCCTTTCAAAGAGTTCGCGGCCTTTTATACCAAACCACGGGCAGAAAAACTCGTCTCAGATATTGTCTCGGTAGACATTGTTGACAGTCATATGGCGCTTGTAAAACTGCATTTTAACACGCCGAAAGTTCAATATGTCGACTATCTGGTCATGTATAAACTTGATGCTGGTTGGCGCATCGTTAACAAAACCTTCTCCGCCAGACCCAAGGCTGATTAGGTAACAGTAGGGCTGCGTTCTTACCTGAGGACGCAGCTTTCCACCCAGTTACGAATTTCGGCGCATTTATGAGCATGGTCCAAAATGTCCCTGTCGATGCCTAACCGCCATGCGGCGGCTGTGTCGCTATTGTCCGCTGACAGGCGCGCATAATCTGCCACATGGGCATCCACCATCTGGTGGTCTGTGAACAGGCCGCTTTCAATCATTTCACCGCGGTAGTGGTTGATCAGCATGCGGAGGTTATCCAGCTCAAACTCAGGGTGATACTGCACTGCCCAAACGTTTGATTTTGCGAGCGGGATAATCGCTGCTTGCACATCGCTGTGCGCATTGTAGGCAAGAAGGGTACTGCCCTCAGGCAGGTTTTCAATCTCGTCATAATGAATGCAAAGCGCATCAAAAACAGTGGATTTATCCCTGAACATTGGGTGCCTTTCACCCACATGTGTCAGCTGGATTTTTCGCGCGACGCCAAGCTCTTGCCCTTTGGGGCTTTTCCGCACACTGCCACCAGCGGCAATCGCCGCAATTTGCAGGCCCCAGCAACTACCAAGAATGGGCAGGCCCGCTTCCGCAGCTTCTTTCAACAGTGCAATCTGGTTCATCACTTCAAAGCTGGTGTCATAGGCATGGAGGCCAGAGCCCCCGATGATAAACCCGTCATAGCTGGAGAGCGCGGCACCGCGTGGTATGGCGCCGTCCTTGTCAGCGGCAAAAACAATGTCTGTTTTGACAGAAGGAAAGTAACGGCTGACAACATGCGCATATGTTTCTGCCGCTTGCTTAACACCGTCCTCATGTCCGCTTTCACGGGACGCGCGCGGGTTGCCATCCATAATCAAAATTCGGGTCACCGACAGCTCCTCACCAGCCTTGGTTACATTGAAATAAGAAACTTGCATGGCAGACCCGTGCAAGCTTGACAATCCCGGCCAAGCGCATTGCGATGTTATTGCCTTGAGAAGCGTTAGTTAAGCCATTTGATAAACAGTTTATTTGAATTACAAATAAGCATAAGGAAGCAATACAAGGCAGAGGTTTATGATCCAATATCGTTTCAGGAAACATATATCTGAGCAAAACTGGTTTGCTGTTAGTATCGATTTGTTAGTGGTTATAGTTGGTATCTTCTTGGGGATGCAGGTTACTGAATGGAACGAAGAGCGAAAAGCCCAGCTCGAAGAAAATATCTATATTGAAAAACTTCTTATCGATATGGATCATTCTCTACCATTGCAGCGAAAGGAAATTCAGATTGCGAGTGAGCAATTAGAGAACATAAAATGGATTATTCATACCGTTGAAAAAGGGCAGTTACTTGATGCAAATAAGGAAAAGTTTGAACT
Source organism: Kordiimonas sp. (assembly GCA_040830325.1). GTDB lineage: Bacteria > Pseudomonadota > Alphaproteobacteria > Sphingomonadales > Kordiimonadaceae > Kordiimonas. Next base: position 6,985 of record JBFOLV010000380.1, read on the forward strand.
AGCGTTAACAACCGCTAACGTAACTCGCGCGCCACGTTTGGTGCAGCGAACAATGAATGAGCTTGTAACGGCGAATTTACTCGTACGATTTTCCAATAAGGCTATTAAAGCTCAAATAGCTGAGGTTCAAGAAAACTATATACGCTCGATAGAAACTTTGAAGCGTGTCGATACTAGATTTTCCAGTTACAAAGTAGACTATGACCAATATATGCTGAAGCGTAGCTATAATCCTGAAAATAAGGCAG
>JBFOLV010000381.1:0-2686 GCA_040830325.1 Kordiimonas sp.
GCCCAATGACAGATCTTGAGCTGCAACGGTGATGCTATTACTACCATCGTCGTTGGTGATAGCTACAATATCTTGTCCGCCACTTTTTACTGAATTAGTACCGTTGAATTCGGCATTACTAACGATAGAACCGATTTGATCTCGAAGTTGCTTGAAGTCATTGTTTAAAGATACACGACTAGACGTATCGAGACCCAGATCTTTACTGGCAACCGCTTTTTCTTTCATTTCAATTAGAAGGTCAGAAACAGCTTCACCCGCAGCAATTGCGACTTCAATAGTTGAAAGTGCACGATCGATAGACGAAGTAGCAGCGTTGATGCCTGCGACATCAGCCCGTAAGGACTGAGCGATTGCAAATACAGCACCGTTGTCTTTTGATGAGGACACTTTCATTCCAGTATTAATAGCAGTCTGTGTTGATCCGAGTTTCACGGCTGTTTTGTTCAGGTTTTGTAGTGCTGACAATGCAGACGCGTTTGTGTTCACGGAAAAAGTCATTAGTCGTCTCCTTTTGAGATGTTTCGTTGAGCTTTCTGCTCTTGCCCACTACATCGCAAAGGGTGTGCCATAGGGTAAGTGTTTGTTTTCAATTGTTAATATTGCAAGAGTTAGATGTGTAGGGGAGGGTGGGGAATTTCTTGCCGGGCAAATTTGGGCTCTAACTCGCATTAGTTATAAAAAAAGGGGCCCGTAGGCCCCTTGGAAGTCTGTGATTTCTGAGAACCACTTACCGGAATAGTGAGAGGACTGTCCCTGGTGCCTGATTGGCAATTGACAGTGCCTGTAAGCCAAGCTGCTGTTTAACCTGCAAGGACTGCAAGTTAGCACTTGTTTTCGCAAGGTCGGCATCAACAAGGTTACCAACACCAACTTCGATAGCATCAGAAAGCTTGTTCACAAACTCACCCTGTAGTTCTAGGCGTTTAGCACCTGAACCAAGAGCAGAAAGTGCAGTGTTAACATTAGCAATTGATGATTCAATGTTTTCCACAGCAGACGACGCTAGAGGCTGTGAGCCAATCGACTGTGTAGCCGTTAGTGTCACATTGTTTCCTGCTAGGGAGAGGTCTTGTGCGGCGATATTGATGCTGTTTGTGCCGTTATCATTTGTAATAGCGGAAATTGCATCACCACCATTTTCTACCGCGTTAGTGCCGTTGAATTCAGCATTGCTAACGATAGAACCGATTTGATCGCGAAGTTGTTTAAAGTCATTATTGATAGACGCACGGCTAGTAGTGTCTAGGCTAGCATCTTTTGCTGCAACAGCCTTCTCTTTCAGTTCAATGAGAAGGTCGGACACCGCTTCACCGGCAGCGATCGCAACATCAATTGTTGAGTTTGCGCGGTCAAGTGATGACTTTACTGCATTCAAACCAGCAACATCACCACGGAGTGTCTGTGCAATAGCATATGTCGCTGCATCGTCTTTTGCAGACGCAACTTTTAAGCCGGTATTAATTTGTGTTTGAGTTGTGTTAAGTGCGGAAGTAGTTTTGTTCAAATTTTGCAGGGCTGCAAACGCACCTGCATTGGTGTTTACTGAAAACGCCATTTTGTATCTCCATTCTGAGAGTTATGTAGAGCCTTTTGCTCAGTGGACGCATTTTGCATCCGTAGAAGCCAATTGCAGGAGGTGTGCCAAAAATGATGTTAGAGGGATGTTTAATTTTTAAGTTGCTGTTTTATTTTGTGAATTTTATCTGTGAGGGATTGTTTTGATTGCTTGTATAGGGAGTTTGGGGTGGGCAAAAAATGCCGAACGGCGCTATTTTTTTCTGATAGGCGGTACTTTTTTCCCAAAGTACAGGCAAAAATTGCCCTATAAAAATGAATTGATTGGTTTTTGGGGTGCTTGGTTCTCGTCTTCAGGTGCTTGTTGTTGCTGAAGCTTCTCCTGGGCGGCCAAGCCTTCCATAATCGTTCGGTTGATGCTGATTAGATCTTCAATGTCTTCCGCTCCCCTCATAACTGCAGAAGAGTGTTTCGAAACCCAAATGGAAAGTGAGATGATACTAGCTCGTAGTTGTTCCGGGAGTTGGTTTCCTTCTGTGCCGCAATCAGTAGAGAAAGTTGACCACATGCGTCGGTTCCAGTCGAGGGCTTCAATCATTTTAATGTCTCGAACTCCCCTTTCTTTTGCCTGTATCAAGGAGTTAGTTACCTGGGCAAATAGGCGGTATTCAACCTGGCTAGGCCGTTCGTTCGATGTTTGCGCTTTTTTATAAGCTTGATATGACATTCATATCCCCGGTTTCTCAATAGAGTTGGTTATTCTTTGACAGCAGTCCCAATGCGGTCTTCTTCAAATGCAATCAGCTTTTTGCATGTGATAAGGGCTTTGTAGTAATTCTTATCCATCACGCTTCTGCTAATCTTGACGCAATTTTCTACTGCTTCTGGCGTACTGATAGCATTCATGAATTCAGTCATTCTCAGTACGAATTCATCATAATATTTGTTGTTTGCTCCACCGTCCATATACATCAGCATAATAGGGAAATAAATACGCTTTGCAGGCGAACTCACGTCTCCTTCCTGCATAATATCCTTTTCCCTCAAGATAGAGGCTTTGTTGTGCACTATCAGCGTTGATCGCCTTTCTCCATTAGCAATAACCGCGCCATTTATGACTAATTTTTCGTCAGGTTTTAGCGATAACTTAAGTGCCATACATTCCTCC
>JBFOLV010000382.1:0-19097 GCA_040830325.1 Kordiimonas sp.
GGTTAGAAAGGGTAATATGGGTACAATTATCCCAAACCCTAGCAAGTCAATGAATACTGCAAACAGAATGACTGGCATTAATGTGGTCCGATCCTCGCTTGGCCCATTTTTAGGCTCTGTGTTTTGGAGGAGGCCATTTAGCCCGAGAGCTGGTCGACTTTCTCCTTTAATTCGGCAAGCTGTTCTCTCAGTGCGTTAATTTCATCATCCCCAGATGATGGTGCACTTTTTGTAGCTTGTTGTTCAGGGTTTTCCGTTTTTTTGGTTTGTTGCCCTGCGCGTGCAAATGCTTGCATCGTTTGATCAAAGAATGCCATGTTTTGTCGCGTCATTTCTTCAAACATTGGCATAAACTTTCCGTGATCAATATCTCCGAAAGCTTCACGAATTTGGTCTTGGTGACGATTCAGGACTTCAAGCGTACCCTGTAGATACGCCGGAACCATGGCCTGCATGCTATCTCCATAAAAACGAATGAGCTGACGAAGAAACTCGATTGGCAGCATGTTATCGTCTTTGGTTTCTCTCTCAAAAATAATCTGAGTGAGAACGGCGCGCGTAAGATCATCTGATGTTTTGGCATCGAGAACAATGAAGTCATCGCCGTCGCGGATCATGGCGGCCAGATGATCAAGCGTTACATAGCTAGACGTCTCAGTGTTATACAAACGACGGTTCGCATACTTCTTAATTGTAACCGGCTCTCCAGGAGCCCGCTTTTTCCGCGCCATGTTCTGTCCCTTTATCGCGCAAACAGGGCATTCCGATCAGGGTATGCTATCAGCATCTTTACGCTGGTAATCCTATTTACCTTTTTCACATCAAATTAAATGGCATTTGGTGCGCTGCCGCAAGAATTATTGTGCGCCTGCACAAAAGAAAATGCTTTGGTGCCACAACGAGCGGCTTATAGTGCGGCTATGAATTACAAAAACGCTCAAAAACCGGAAAATGATGTTTCTCTAGAAGGTGATCAACAGGCTGAAGCTTTTTTAGATCTCTGGCAAGATAATATCCGCTGTTGGTCCGAGGAAAGAGATCTATTCACTTTGCAAAGTCTATTGGAAGCAGTGCGCCGTGGATCTGAGAAGAAAGGGCCAGGTGATGGGGCATAGTGTCATCAAAGGTCCTAGGCCTATCTCCCTTCACTTCGCGAATAGCCAGAAGATATGGGATGAAGCTGCTTCTTCGGGCGTGGCTAGCTTAGATATGGACGTTTGGAACCCTACGGTCCGCAAAAGAGTGGAAACGTTAAAAGCTCAGCTTCAAACTTTAGATGATATTGAGGGCTTTAATGTTGCGGTGCAACGGAAGGCTTCTGAGCGCAAAGATGCGTTTATCGCAGGCATCAATACCTATATTCTGCGGCCCTATGAACGACCCGCAAGTTTATCAATGGTATCAAAACAGATCGGTTGTTGTTCGCTCCATGATTATGGGGGGAACGGTGTGCCTATTCTATTGGTGCCTAGTCTGGTCAACCCCTATTATATTCTGGATTTGATGCCTGGCCGGAGTTTTGCCCTTTTCTTGAAGGAGCAAGGTTTCAGGCCTTTTTTGCTGGATTGGGGAAGCCCCGGTGATGCAGAAGTTGGATTTGGTTTAGATGCCTATATTAGGGACCGGTTGGAACCAGTGTTGCGGCATGTAGTTTCTGTTGCTGGTAAGGCTGTTCCCGTTGTCGGTTACTGTATGGGGGGGACTTTATGCAGCGCACTTGCAGTTCGGAATCAAGAGCTAATTTCCAAGCTTGTTTTACTTGCTGCGCCCTGGAACTTCGATACTGAAAAGCCGCTAGCAGGTAGGCAGAACGCTGTTGAGATGTTGGATCTTGTCGAAAGCCTTCCTGCTGGTGCGGATGTAGGTGTAGATTTGTTACAAACATTTTTTACGAACGTTGATCCAACACTGTCGGATAGGAAGTTTCGCGCATATGACGCGGGGAAATATGTGGGTGAAGAAGCGGACTTTTTTTCCGCAATGGAAATATGGGCTAATAATGGACCATCGCTCGCACGAGTAGCTGCGAAAAACTGCCTGGGAGATTGGTATAGAGATAATAAAACCCACAATGGACAATGGGAGGTGGCAGGGCAAATAGTCAGGCCGCAGGATATAAGCTGCCCAACTTTGGTCGCGGCACCTGAGGCTGATAGATTGGTGCCTCAAGAAAGTGCATTTGCGATTTTGACGGATATTGCAAATGGTGACAAACTAGAGCCTCCCTCCGGGCATATTGGAATGGTTGTTGGCAATCGCGCGCGAGCAGGGTTATGGGAACCAACAGCTCGTTGGTTGAAAGAATAGGAAGCTTCTATGCGGCCGGACGTGCTGAGTATACATCGGTTTTATGAAAGTCCGCTTGGCCAAAAAGCTGCTGGCGTGATTGGTGAGCGCATGCTTGGTTTTCTGCCTCGCATGAGCGGTATGACAACTGTCGGCTTGGGGTATGCTTTACCCTTTTTAGATCTGTATTCTGCCGAAGAAACGGGTGATGTAACCACCCGGACATTGGCATTCATGCCTGACAGACAGGGTGTATGTCACTGGCCTAGTATGGAAAACTGCCGTAGTAGTCTTGTCGACCCTTTTCATTTGCCACTTGCAGATTCGTCAGTTGACAGATTGCTATTGGTGCATGCGCTGGAGCACGCCCATAAGCCTACGCATATGCTTCGGGAAGTGTGGCGAGTACTTGCGCCAGGAGGACAAGTGTTAGTCATTGTGCCTAATCGGCTTCGTACTTGGTCAGCTGCGGAGGCAACACCATTTGGACACGGAAAGCCATACTCCAAGGGACAGTTATTCAGATTGATGACTGACCAGATGTTACCACCTGATGACTGGTGTACTGTTTTGATGTTGCCGCCATTCCAATGGCGTGGTGCTCCTCGCTTTATGAATATGGGGGAGCGGGTAATTCGCAAGTTGGGAAATAACTTGGGCGGTGCACTTATAGTATGTGCTCGTAAGCAGGTATATGGCGCATTGCCAAAGCAGGCATCAAAGGTAAGAGGTGTACCTGTTTTAACGCACAGTTCATGACAGTCTGTGGCAAAAATATCAAAACACCATAGAAGCTTCACGGCAACTTAACCTTTTTTCATTTAAGCTTTGTCTAACAGGTTGTGCGACCTATATCTTTATTGCGCATAGTGCGATTTTTTGGTTATAAAATTACCTAATTGTAGACGGGAGATTATGAGATGAGTGACGCACCTGAAAAAACTTCTATGGGTGAAGATCATGAGATGGCTATTCGCCAAGTAGCAAATGCTCTGCACCGCTTGAATGATGCTGTTATCTCTGCCGTCAACAAGGGTGTGACGGTCGAGTTAATGCGGGCTTCCCGATATCACAATGAATCTGGTGGTTGGGGCGATATGCTGGTGCCTATCATCCACAAGCAGGATAAGTAAACTGGATCAGGGGGTCTCATGTTGAAATTGGTAACACCTAAGCTTGCTACAGCTGATGTCTGCGATGCCGTAGGTAATGATGCGGTGGTGTTGCCAGTTGATTTCGAAAATTTCGGAGGCCGATTAGATTTCGCGGGTCCTGCCGCGACTATCAGGACATTAGACGACAATAGTAAAGTTAAAGAACTGCTCGCCAGTAGAGGCGAGGGGCGAGTGCTTATTGTCGATGGTGGTGGCAGCGAACGTACCGCATTGATGGGTGGAAATTTAGCAGTGATGGCCGCCAAAAATGGCTGGGCAGGTGTTGTTATTTATGGACGTGTTCGAGATCGCCATGAGCTGACGATGGAAGATATTGGTATCAAGGCGATGGGAACCTGTCCTCGTAAAACCGAAAAGCTAAACCGCGGTGAAACAGATTGTGAGATAGCTATTGGCGGCGTAACTATACACCCGGGTGACTGGATTATTGCCGATGCGGACGGCATTGTGGTTACCCGTGAGCTCCCATCTTTGGAAGATGGTGTTTAGACAGCGTCTGTGCTTTTACTTCTCTAACAAAAATAGAGCTTGATCAGCGTGCCAGTTCGCGCGGCGGCGGCCCATGTTAAGGCGAGTGCCGTCATGCTTGTGTGGAACAAAATCTTTTACTGTGATGTTTTCCTCGGCAACCATGTCAAATAAATCATGGATAGTACAAAAGTGAATATTATCTGTGTTGTACCAAGTTTTATCGAGCGCTTTGGTAACAGGCATGCGGCCCTTGGTAAGAAGATCAAAACGAACACGCCACTGTCCAAAATTTGGAATAGTCACAACTGCTTTTCTACCAATACGTAGCAGGTTGATAAGGACGTCTTTGGGTCTATGCATGGCCTGTAGTGCTTTTGAAAGCACGACATAATCAAAGCTGTCATCGGGATATTCATTGAGATCATTATCAGCATCGCCTTGGATCACGAATAATCCTTTTGCAACGCTCGCATTCACCCCTTTTTGAGAAAGCTCAATGCCTCGCCCATCGACATTTTTTTCATCGACTAAGTAGGATAACAGTGAGCCATCGTCACAGCCTACGTCTAAAACACGACTTTTAGGTTCAATCATGTCCGCAATGAGCTTGAGGTCTGGCCTAAGAGAATTGGTCATGATTAAAGTCCTCTGGCTTTTGCGGCAGTTGCGATGAAACCTTCAAGCATTTGGTCCATCTCAGGCTCTTCCAGGAGAAAGGCATCATGTCCATGTGGTGATGTAATGTCAGCAAAGCTGACAGGCACACCAGCAGCATTCATTGCATGAACAACCCGTTTGTTCTCGTCTGTAGGGTAAAGCCAATCTGACGAGAAGCTGATAACACAGCACCTCACATGCGCAGCACCCTGGAATGCATCGGCCAGGCGCCCATCATGGCGACCAGCGATATCTAAATAGTCCATTGCGCGTGTAATATAGAGGTAGCTATTGGCATCAAACCTGTCGACAAAAGTTGAGCCTTGATAGCGGAGATAACTTTCAACTTGAAAGTCAGCATCAAAACCGAATGTAACGCTATCTCGCGACTGAAGGTTTCGCCCGAACTTTTTTGTCAATGCATCTTCGGACAGATAAGTAATGTGCGCTGTCATGCGCGCAACAGCTAGGCCTTTGTCAGGCTTTGCTGCATGCTCATAGTACCGGCCTTCTTGCCAGTTGGGGTCGGCCATAACAGCTTGCCTACCTACTTCATGGAACGCTATATTTTGTGCAGTATGTCGTGCGGCGGATGCAAGAATAACAGCACTATGCAGTTTTTCAGGAAAAGTAGTTAGCCATTCAAGGGTTTGCATGCCACCCATTGATCCACCAATAACAGCAAATAAGTTTTCTACACCTAGGTGGTCAAGAAGGGCGGCTTGAACGCGCACCATATCCCTGATTGTGATGACCGGGAAATCTAGACCCCAGGGTTTGCCTGTTTCTGGGTTTACTTCCCACGGCCCTGTTGTGCCGAGGCAACCTCCGAGTACGTTGCTGCAAATTACAAAATACTTATCTGTATCAACCAGCTTTCCGGGGCCAACAATACGTTCCCACCATCCGGGCTTTCCCGTAATTGGGTGTTCGCTTGCAACATATTGTTCTCCGGTTAAGGCATGACATATCAGAATAGCGTTGCTGCGATCTTCATTTAAGGAACCATAGGTCATATAGCCAACATTGACAGGGCTAAGACTTGCTCCGCTATCTAATGCGAGAACATTGTCTTTGAAAAGGGTGGCTGTATGTCCTTCACGTGCGCTCACGTATCACTCCTGAACCGCTGGCTTTGCCTAACATATCGCAAAGCAATATGCAGTGATTTGCGCACAGAAAAGCCGCAAGGGTGCTCAATGTCAACGACCTTATCCCCGTAGGGTAAAGTTTCCTTTGCCTTTAGGGCGCTTGCGGTCTAGTTGTTAGCGCTCTGAGTGCTTTGTATTTTCTGTAAGGAGAACGCCCGTGGCCGCTGAAAAAAAGCCATCAAATGTTGCGCCAAAGGCCCATGATTGGATTTTGGATCTAGCACCATATGTGCCTGGTAGTTCAAAGGTTGAAGGTGTTAGTGAAGTAGTGAAACTTTCTTCTAACGAATCTCTATACGGGCCAAGTCCAGCTGCGCTTAAGGCTGCAGCTGACGTGGCTGGGAATTTACTGCGTTATTCAGACCCTACAGCGCAAGAACTACGAAATACGATTGCTGAAGTACATGGTTTGAATGCGGCGAATATTATCTGTGGAACAGGTTCGGGTGAAATACTTTCCATGATTACGCATTGTTTTGCAGGGCCAGGGGACGAAGTAATTTTCAGTGAATATGGCTTTTCACTCTATGAGCTTCAAACGAATGCGGTGGGTGCTACCGGTGTTGTTGTGCCCAATAAAAATTGGGCTGCTGATGTTGACGGTATTCTTGAGGCTGTTACTGAAGACACGAAACTCATATTCGTTGATAACCCAAACAATCCGACAGGCTCTTATGTATGTTGGGATGAAATCGAACGGTTGCATGCTAATTTGCCGGAGGATGTTTTACTTGTCCTGGATGCAGCCTATGCAGAGTGCGTAACCGCAGAGGACTACAAAGCAGGTGAATGCTTGGTGGACAAGTTCGATAATGTGATGGTGACACGAACATTTTCCAAGATGTATGGTTTGGCTGGCCTAAGAGTTGGTTGGGCTTATGCTCCGCCTGCCATTGTTGATGTGCTCAATCGTATTAGGTTGCCTTTTAACGTTAGTATGCATGGTCAAGCTGCTGCGACAGCGGCAATGAATGACCAGTCACATCTGCAAGCCGCCGCGGCCTTTACGGCAAAGTGGCGCGATAGCATGGCCGAGGATTTCAAAGCTATGGGGTTGGACGTGGTAGACAGCCAAGCGAACTTTTTGTTGGTTGCTTTCCCACAGGGCGAGAGAAATGCCGAAGCTTGTTATGCGTTTCTATCCCAACATGGATTTATTGTGAGAGAGTTGCCTTCGCTTCCTGGTCACTTGCGTATATCGATTGGTGCGGCAGAACACAATCAGGCGTTTTTATCTTTAACCGCAGAGTTTCTGGGAAAAAAATAATGTCAGATACTATGGTGGCTTTTGAGCGTATCACAATCATTGGTGCAGGATTGATTGGTTCTTCTGTTGCGCGCGCAATTACGCGCAGTAATCTAGCTAAAACACTTGTGCTTGCGGATCGGGATGAGACAATACTCGCTGAAGCAAAGAAGCTTGAACTAGCTGATGAGTATGTTGCAGATGCTGCGAAGGCTGTTGAGCAGGCCGAACTTGTGATTCTCGCCGTACCTGTTGGCGCGATGGGGCCTGTTGCTGAGATGATGGCTCCAGGCCTAGGCAGTGGCACAATTATCAGTGACGTGGGTTCCGTTAAGGAAAGCGTTTTAAAAGCAGTGGAACCTCATATGCCAGAGGGGGTTCATCTTATTCCGGGGCACCCTGTTGCGGGTACGGAACAATCAGGGCCTGCTGCGGGTTTTGCCAGTCTCTTTGATGATAGGTGGTGTATTCTTACCCCGCCAGAAGGCGCTGATAATAGTGCAGTTGATCGATTGAAAGGCTTTTGGGAGGGTCTAGGTAGCCGGGTAGAAATTATGGATGCTAAGCATCATGATTTGGTACTTGCGATCACATCCCATGTGCCGCACCTCATTGCTTATAATATTGTTGGTACCGCTAATGATATGGAAGAAGTGACGCGGTCAGAGGTTATTAAATATTCTGCCGGTGGTTTCCGCGACTTCACCCGAATTGCAGCGTCAGACCCTACCATGTGGCGAGACGTGTTCCTTAATAACAAGGATGCGGTGCTAGAAATGTTGGGCCGCTTTAGTGAGGACCTTACTGCGCTCCAGCGCGCTATTCGGTGGGGAGACGGTGACGCGCTCTTTAACTTATTCACACGTACACGGGATATCCGCCGCCGCATTATCGATGCTGGCCAAGATGACCCTGTTGCGGATTTCGGGCGTACGCACGAAGAATAGGGCTAATCTTTCAGTTGTTTAAGTTTCAAGAGTGGTGCGCCATTTGCCGTTAGCGCGCCATTCTGCAACATGAAGCTAACGAGGCCTTGATCAGGTAGATTATTGTCTAACTTTATGCCAGCTTCTTTCAAACGCTCCTGCACTTTAGTGCCGCCGTCAAAAGTTAAACTAACGCTTCCCAGCGGATAGAACGCCTCATCTAGTGTAAGGCTGCCATTTCCTTTTAATGCACCGCCTCCGGCAGAAGCATTGATTTTATCCAGTTCCAGCAAGCCGCCTTCGTTGCTCCAGTTGGTCAACTGGTCGCTTGTCCAATCTTTAATGGTAGGGCCGCTGATGCCGCCAACAATGTCCAAGCTGTATGTGTTACCCGCTGCTGCCAACTTAAACCCAAGTTTTCTTTCACCGTATAAACCACTTTGGGTTTGATCGTCGTCTCCGCCAAAACGCAGGAAGAATTGCCATGTGTCAGGTGTCGTAGTTTCGGTTCCGGCAAGCCTATTGAGTGAAACACCACGGCTAGCAGTGCTGTCAAATGCAACAAGGGTTTTACCGTCAGTATGAACTTTATAGCTAGCCAGTAAAAAGTCGCTGGTTAGCCGGGTGCTATTATCTGCAGCATGTAACTGGAGGCCGTTTACTTCTGCCAACCAGTGTTGGGGCGTCCACAAGTGACTGATCAACGTAATTGTTTGTGCGTTTATATCTAAACCTTTGGCCCGAGTAGCAATTTGAAGGTCTTTAATGCCCACCGTAATACGGTAAGGAAACCCGCCGTGTTTAATAGAACCATGTTCAACCGAAACACCTCGATCTCGCCAGCTAGAAAGTAAGGCCACTACATCTTTTTCAGCTTGAAAGGCCGCCGTATACCAAAGGCCGCTATAAATAAGGATACCAAGAAACAAAATGCCACTTAGAAGCTGTATTTGCTTAATCATTTCCCGTCTCCGAAGCTGAACTATTTTGAATGGCTTCTTGTATTAAAGTTACTAGGTATTTGCTGTATTCTCGTGCAAGCATCAATGGGCCAATATCGGATGATACTGGATATGGTAATACTTCTGTTTCAGGTAGAGCTTGGCGGAATAATATGACACTGCGTTGAATATGATAGTCCGCGGTTACCAGAATCAATTTTTTATAATTGTGCTTTGATGCCCATAAGGCTGTTTCTTGTGCATTTCCGAGAGTATTTCCTGCTGCATAGTCTAGGTCTACACAGCAGTTGAAAAGCGAGGAGCTTGCTCCTGTGAGAGAGATGAGTTCTTGCTTCAAGACATCAGGATGTACACCGGAGATTAGCAGTTTTTCCCCTGAACCATTTTCGAGCAACGTTATACCTGCCTCAAGCCTGCCCTTGCCGCCTGTCAATACGACTATCGCATCGGCCTTTAAAGAAGATGGAGGCACTGCATTTGGTAAACGGAAGAAAAAGAGAGCGAACCCTAAGGCCCAAGCAATCACTAAATAAGCTATGAAGCGTATAAATAGACCAATAGGTGCGAGTTGTTGTTTCACAGCAGGCCCAACATTACATCATTTCAAGTAATGCTTTACGCACGGTGAAACGTGCGGTCAGCATAGTGATAGCAGCGGCCACAATAGGCAATAACGCCAGCCACCAAAGATTTTCAGTAATTGGCAGGCTTGCACTAATCAGCCCTTGGCCCATACGTTCCGCCATCTTCGATAAAAGCAGCAAGGCACCAGACGCAAATAAAACACCAAGAAGCCCGCCTTTCAGGCCGTGAGATAGATAACGCACATCGAATGCTGTTGAGATAGTGCTGTCTTCCGCGCCCATCAGGTGCATAATTTCAATGCTGTCATGATGAGTTGCAAGGCCAGCTCTACAACCGAAAATAACAATGGCTATGGTGGACAATATAACCATGACAACGACACCGCCAAGCAACAGTTGAATGACAACTGCCATATCGAGTATTTGCGACATCCAAGCTTGGTGGTCATCAAGCTGTGCGCCTGATGCGGTCGCCTTCAAGCGCTCAGATAAAGCTGCAGGATTGATTGTTGAACCACTTTCAAGTTCTACTTCAATGAGTGTAGGAATAGGTAAGTTTGCGCCAATTGGCATATCACCAAGCCACGGCGACAACAGTGCCATGATTTCAGCGTCTGCGAGCACAGTTGCTTTTTCAATGCCTGGTGTAGCTTCTAGCAAGCGTAATGCAGCTTCGGTTTGGGTTTGGCGTTCAATTGGGTCTTGAACTGCAATCTGAACAGTAAGGTTTGACGCGAGACTGGCACTCCAACGTTCAAGGCCGCTACCAATAGCGAGAGCACCTGTGAGTGAGAGGGTGCACAAAAATAGCATAACACCAATTACCCAAGGAAGTAGGCCTTCCCTAAGGTTTTGTTCAGGTAAAAATTGAAGTGTACGGCCCCACATAGCTATTGTCCCGGATCGACGGGCTTGCCGCCCGGTTCATGTGACACACCGCCTTTATCAAGCCGAAGAACAGGGGCGCCAACAGCTTTCACAAGGCTTTCATCATGGGTTGCAACAACGGTTGTTGTACCTTCTTTGTTAAGTGCCACAAATAAATGCATCAATCGACGAGACATTTCCGCATCAACGTTACCTGTCGGTTCGTCTGCAACAAGCAAATCTGGTTTGTTGATGATGGCACGGGCGATGGCTACACGTTGTTTCTCACCACCGGAAAGTGTTGCTGGCCGAGCGTGTAACCTGTCTTCCAAACCTACCCAGGATAATAGCTCCTCTACATGGTCAGCGACTTGAGATTTTTTTGCTCCTTGCAGACGCAGTGGGAGAGCCACATTTTCAAAAGCGGTTAGGTGATCAAATAGACGGAAGTCTTGAAAAACGACACCGATGCGCCTGCGGATGCGAGGCAAAGCGTCACGCTCAATTGTCGACAGATCTTTCCCGAAGAAATTTACAAGGCCGCGAGAGGGGCGGTGCGCTAGATACAGCAGTTTTAACAAAGTTGTTTTACCTGCGCCTGAAGGACCTACCAGAAACTGGAAGGAACCTCGGTCTAGAGAAAAGCTTATGTCGGTCAGGACTTCATTGCCCATTCCGTAGCGCATTCCCACATTTTCAAATGTGATCATTCTTTGTCCTCGCGAATTTCCGGCAGAATTGCATATGGGCTCACTCGCGTCCAGAATATGTTCAATTGAACCCGATGCTTGTGTTTTTCGTGTGGATTCATATAAACTTAAACAACTTTGTAGAAATTGGTTAGATAATTACGTTTTTTAAGCCTGAGGGCTGTTTTAGGCGGTTTCATGATCCTTGTTTGTCCAACGTGTGATGCAAAATTTAAAATACCAGATGGAGCTATTCCAGCTGAAGGACGGACTGTGCGCTGTGCCAAGTGCAAAAATAGCTGGCATGCCAAACCAAATGATATCATGCGCAAACAAGCTGCTGCGCGAGCGGCAGCGCCGAGGCCCGCTGCACCGCGCCCTGCGCAAGCGGCTCGTCCCGCGCCGCGACCAGCACCTCCAGCAAAACCGCATGAGAATTTTGATGGGCAGGTAGATCCGGCTGTGGCCGCAGAGACCGAGGCCCTTAGAAGATCGGTACGCACCGTTGTAGACGAACCCGAACTGAACGCCCCTAAGCCCGCACTAGATGATGGTATGTTTGAAGATGATGAGCCGTCATCATCAGTTTCTGGCAATGATGACAGCGATGATTTCGGCATTTCAGCGGCGGCGCGTGCGGCACTCGGTGATCATTTTGATGATGTATCTGATGATGACGATCAAGACACCGATGACGACTATGATGATGAAGATTATGATGACGATGATTTTCTTGCACGTAGACGTGCAGATCAGCGCAGGCAAAGCGAGCGAGACGCCTCTGAAAGACGCCAACGCCTAGTGACCGGTGCATGGGCTGGCTTGGTCTTGTTTTGGGGTATTACATTTTATGTCTTTGTGTTCGAAAAAGAGCGCATGATTTACAAGTTCCCCGGAACCCAAAGTTTCTACAGCATGTTTGAAGGTGTATCTGATAAGGAACGTTTTCAACCTGAAGAAGGAGAAACACTTACACCGTCTCCTGCGAAAGCGGAGGTCTATATCAGTGCGAAACTGGATAATACCAGGACTAAAGTTGAGCAGGTGAACGGCAAAAGTCAGTTGATGGTGCATGGCTTTGTAGAGAACCTAGGGACAACTGGCGCAAATGTACCCCAGGTGTTGGTGCAAATTGTTGATGCCAATAATAACGTACTAGACCAATGGGTGACGGAGCCTGCAGGCTTACTAATAAGGCGTGGCGGTCGGGTCAATTTTGTTACCAGCAGAGACGTCCCTATTGGGATTGCAAGTGTTCAGGTGGAAGTCATAGAGGGCTCGAAATCTTCTACAAGTGGTGAGCTTAGATAATCAATCATATGTGGTGTCAAAGTCGTGCCAGTAGTTTGCTGGTATGTTTTTGACAGCTGTGCTCAAATCCGGATTTACGATCTTAAAAACCTTTGGTTTATGGGTGTCAAATAGCGATAGACCAACCTGAATGGGTGGGAAATTTCTAAAATGCTCCATGAAGGCACCTGACGCATAGGCACGTTTGAGACCTTCTTCTACCAAATTGGCGCGTATGTCGTCGCCCGGTTGTACAAAGAAGAAGCTGTCGAATTTATAGGAAAGCAATATATCCTTATTGATAATGGTACTTCTGTTAGTTTGTTGATTAGTTATATCGCTATAGACAAGATCAATCTCATCTAGACCGTAAAGTAAACTTGTAAAGCGCCCCCTAAGAAACATCGGGATTAGTTGGTTTCCAGGGCTTCGTACTATTGAGAAGCCCGCAGATGGTAGGATGATTTCCTCTGGTCTCGTGGTGCCGACACCAACAGTTATGCGATTTGTTAGCTGTTCAAGGTGTGTAATGTTTTTAAATAGTGCATCGTCTTTTTCGTGGATAATGAACATTCTATTCCCAAGTAAACCACGTGTCAGCGGCACATACACCATACGAGTGATTGCTTCTCTTTCTTTTGAGTAACCACTGTACAGAATATTGATGGGTGCTGTACCTCGAGCAAGCTCGCGAAACGCGCGACCTTGTGAATAACTGATAGGCACGAAAGTAATAGTGTGCTGGCCTGGCATGTGGTCCAGAGCAATACGGAGTAACTTTACTTCATAGTCAGCATTTGGCTGATCATAGGGTTTCTGAATGTAAAAATCGACTGCCAAGACTGGGAAGCTGGCAACGCAGAAGAATAGATAAACACAAAGTCGCAGCATGAATGGCTTTCAATAAATTCCAACCTAAGGGTGCGGCTGAAGTATGAGCTTATATTAAGCAAGTTAACAATGTGGGAACAAGTGTAACCTTCAAAAGGGCGTTCTTTGTGTGTGGAGTTTCTCAAAAATAGCCTTTTGGGGGTGGGCATCTCGCTCGGCAGATAAAAGGGATGATTTTCCGTATTTTTGACTATTTTAAGAGGTTAATGCCCTGTTAACTGCCTAAACTGTTAAAAAATAGACCATAAATGTGACCTTTAGCACAGTCTTTCTTGACAAAACCTGCGATCAGGAAACTAATAGGGTATCTAGTAATCGCGTTCATTAGAAGACGCATCCATGCAGCGTGGGGATTGGAATGATCATTGCATGGGATTCTATGGTGGTCCCTAGATGATGGACTGTGTGTAGAATAGTTATCTGAGAGGAAGCCTCGTGGCTCGCATCTTGGTAGTAGAAGACGAAGAATCTGTTCGCGATTTTGTTACGCGGGTTCTCACTATGCATGGGCATAGTGTGTTGATCGCCCATGACGGTGCTGAGGCCGTGGACTTAATGAACAGAAATCATTTTGACTTGCTGCTGAGCGATATAGCGATGCCATTGATGGATGGTATTTCTCTGGCTTTAAAAGTGCGGGCTTCACGACCGCATGTACCAATATTGTTGATGACTGGTTTTGCTGATGAACGGCAACGTGCCCATAACTTGTCTTTGCTTATTGAAGGGCTTCTGACGAAACCCTTCAACATGGATCAATTGCTTGCTGTTGTTAACAAGGCGCTTGAGAATAGTCGCGCTGAGAAAAATATTCAGTCTTCGTCAGACAACCAGCTAGGCACTGAATCAAGTGAGATCAGCTCCTCGATCGATTGACGTTTTCTTACTACGGCATACTCACCACCATTTACCATGACCTCGGGCACCAGTGATCTACTGTTATATGTGGAAGCCATCACTGCGCTATATGCTCCAGCAGATTTAAGAGC
Source organism: Kordiimonas sp. (assembly GCA_040830325.1). Classification (GTDB taxonomy): domain Bacteria; phylum Pseudomonadota; class Alphaproteobacteria; order Sphingomonadales; family Kordiimonadaceae; genus Kordiimonas. The sequence continues at coordinate 14,185 of JBFOLV010000382.1, forward strand.
AAGTAGATCGCCTGCTTTATATGACGTTGTCGAGCGATTCTTAGCGAACACATCGCTACTTTCACAGATAGGCCCTACGAAATCTGCCGTAACGGACTTAGCTTCGTCAGTTGCTTCTACAGGAACAATTTCATGGTGCGCGTCATACATCGCAGGCCGAACGAGGTCATTCATCGCGGCATCAATGATATAAAAGCGTTTTGCATCATTGGTTTTTTCGTAAATAACCTCTGAAAGTAGAATGCCAGCGTTACCTGCAATCAAGCGTCCAGGCTCAACAATTATGCTTACATCCAAGTCGCCAAGTACTTCTGAAACCATCTCGCCGTAGGAGCCTGGTGAGGGCGGGGCTTCTACTCCTGCCTCATAAGGAATGCCTAAGCCCCCACCCAAATCAATGTGGCTGATAGCATGGCCTTCTGTGCGTAGGCGTTTCACTAAATCAACGACTTTGGCGAATGCTAGCTTGAAAGGCTCAAGGTCGGTTAACTGCGACCCAATGTGTAAGTCTACGCCCACGCCTGCCACGTTTGGCAGTTCACGGATACGGTCGTAAACAGCGCCAGCACGGCTCCAAGCGATACCAAATTTATTCTCCGATTTACCCGTGGAGATTTTCTCGTGTGTTTTGGCGTCTACATCTGGGTTAACGCGAACGGAAACCGGGGCTATCATATTAAGGCCACCTGCGACTTCATTGAGAAGTTCAAGCTCAGCCTCACTTTCAATGTTAAACTGCTTAATGCCAGCCTCTAGGCTGAACCCCATTTCTTCGCGGGTTTTTCCAACGCCCGAAAATACGATTTTCTCTGCTGGAATACCAGCTGCTAGCGCCCGTTTTAATTCCCCGGCGCTTACAACGTCAGCGCCAGCACCTTCGTGGGCTAAGGTCGTCAAAACCGCCTGATTGCTGTTTGCTTTCATTGCGTAACAAATTAGCGTTTCGTGGCCTTTAAAAGCCTCCGCAAAGACACGGTAATGTCGCTGGAAGGTAGCCGTGGAATACACATATACAGGTGTGCCGACTTCTTGAGCGATTTTAGCGAGAGAGACATTTTCCGCGTGGAGAGTGCCATCTTGATACTGAAAATGATCCATGGGGTGTTCCGATACTTAGTTACTGTTTGTTTGGCTAGGGGGTGGATTTACATCACCTTTTTTACCGCACGCGGTAAGCCCCGCAGCTGACAGAATAATTAGTGAAATCATTAGAGCGCGTTTCATTTCAAATCCTCTCTCGCCGCTATCACGGCCTTTTTGACGTTACTTGGCGCTGTTCCGCCAAATGAGGTGCGGCTATTCACTGATGCCTCAACGGACAGTACGTCAAAAATCTCTGCCGTAATTCGAGGCTCTACTTCCTGCATGGCAGCAAGTGGTAGGTCCGCCAAATCTATGCCTTGGTCCTCCGCCTTCTTAACGACGGCCCCAGTGACATGGTGTGCGTCACGAAACGGCAAGTTGAGAACACGTACGAGCCAGTCTGCCAAGTCAGTTGCAGTTGAAAACCCTTGCCCTGCAGCTGTGCGCATAGCATCAGTATTGGGTTTTAAGTCTTCAATCATGCCTGTCATCGCTGCTAAGCAGAGCGCTAGGTCATCAACAGCTTTGAAGACTGGTTCTTTGTCTTCCTGCATGTCTTTGGAATAGGCAAGAGGTAAGCCTTTCATCACAACCATGAGGCCATTTTGAGCGCCCATGATCCTGCCAACTTTAGCTCGGATAAGCTCAGCGGCGTCTGGATTGCGTTTTTGCGGCATGATGGATGAGCCGGTTGAGAAGCTGTCAGAAAGTTCAAGGAACTTAAAGGCAGCACTCGCCCAAAGTACAATTTCGTCCGCTAAACGTGACAGGTGAACTGCAGCAATAGACATGGCGGATAATAGCTCTATCGCAAAATCGCGTGCAGAAACAGCGTCGAGCGAGTTGGCCATCGGCTTTTCAAAACCAAGTGTGTTTGACGTCATGTGCCGGTCGAGCGGAAAGCTGGTACCAGCAAGAGCGGCGGCCCCAAGCGGGTTTTCATTCAGGCGTTTGCGGCAATCAGCAAGACGCGCCTTATCCCGGCTAAACATTTCATAATAAGCCATCAGATGATGGCCAAGCGTCACGGGCTGGGCGGTCTGTAGATGTGTGAAGCCTGGCATAACAGCAGCGGCATGTTGCTCAGCTTGATCGACGATTGCTGTTAAAAGGTGCGTGTACGCGGTGTCTAGTTGATCAATTGCAGAGCGGCACCATAGGCGAAAGTCGGTCGCGACCTGATCATTTCTAGAACGTCCAGTATGTAGACGAGCGCCAGCGTCACCTACCAGCTCACGCAGCCTAGATTCCACATGCATGTGGATATCTTCAAGCGCTGCATCGTATGTCATCTTGCCAGATTCAATTTCAGCTTGAACTTGATCTAGCCCTTTATGGATGGCTTCTTGGTCTTCAGAGGAGATAATTCCTTGGGCAGCTAACATGCTTGAGTGAGCTTTGGAGCCAGCAATGTCTTCTCGGTAAAGGCGTTTGTCAAAATCGATAGATGCGTTGATCTCTTGCATGATGGCAGATGGACCTGCACCAAAGCGGCCACCCCACATGCTTTGGCCATCACCAGCTGTGTGAGATTTCGTTTCTGCCGTTTCAGAGGCGTTATTTTGCCGCATCTCGGAATTTTGATCTGTCACTTGCTTGCCTTTCGGTGCGTCATCACTATTTTGGACGCAACTTGTAACTTACTAATTTGGAGTCAGAAATGCCCAAGAAGGCTATCATATTATCAGCAATTGTCGTCCTGCTGTTGGGTGTCGCAGCTTATATGCAGTTTTTGGCTCCGGCAACGGTAGATACAGCTATAAAGCCCTATTTGAAAGGCGAAATGGCCAAATTGTCCTTGCCTGAAGGTGAACAAAAACTATCCGATCATATAATCATGCGTGAGGATGGCTCCCCTGTAGCCCTCAACGAGCTTTCAGGGAAAGCTATGTTGATAAATTTGTGGGCACCTTGGTGCGCGCCTTGTCGTGCCGAAATGAAGGAACTTGCTCATTTACAAAAGCTCCTCGGAGATGACACGTTTGAAGTGGTAGCTATCAACGTAAATCGCGGTGGAATTGGCGAAGCCCGTGAGACACTAAAAGAATGGGGCGTAGAAGGACTGGGGCTTTACGCAGAACCTACAATGAAAATTGCCATTGATTTAGCGCAAGGACGTTTGCCGACAAGCTTAGTCGTTGATCGTTCAGGTGTTGTTCGGGCGCTTTATCTTGGGCCCCTAAAATGGGATGAACCTGAGTCTATTGAGCTATTCACTGCGCTGAAAAATAATGAGCTCTAATGGTTAGGTAGGTGTAGCGTTCACCATTGAGACAATATCAGCCACAAGCTTTTTGCCCTGTGGTGTATGCCCTTTCAAGCCATTCTTGAGCATCATATGAATGGTGTCGATAATCGATTTGATAGTGTAGGAGCTGATAGGGCTGTTGGCCTGTGCTTCAATGACTTGATGTAGATGGTGAGCAGCTTCCGTGACCATGGGCCACCCAAAAGTGCCAGCTTGTCCTTGTATCGTGTGGGCAAGTATCAATGCTTCTTCATCATTTCCAGCTTCGAGTTCTGCGCTAAGTTTGTCTAGTTCTCCTAGTAGAATAGGAACATAGCCAGCACTTAACTTTTCAACAGCAGCTTCAGCCTTTGCAAGCATTTGTTGCTGTTCGAATGTCATATTCATATCAGGCATTCAATACTCTCTGCGATTGCATTCCTGGTGTAGACTGACTTGCTAAGGCACTATCGGATATGCGACGCTCAGGCTTGCCTTTTAGAGGTATATTGCGGCGTCTACGGTCAGGCCCCCTGAAAGTAAGTGAGTTGATGAAAGGCCTTGGTTTGAAAACAGCAGCTACTGTTTTGTTGAATATGGTCATTGGCGTCACTGGTTTTGCTAGGATTTCAGACACACCAGCGTCGCGTGCTTCCACTATTTTATCGAAATCAGTATAGACGGTACATAAGATAATAGGCAGTTGGGACAGCTTTTGGTCTTGTGCACGACGAATATATTCAATGAGCTTAATGCCGCCTACTGGAGACATCATATAGTCCACAAAAACACAGTCTATTGGCTCATGGCTAAGGATGTCTACAGCGTCATCATAACAACATGCGACATGCACATTCTCGACGCAAAACGCCATTAGAACGACTTTGATCATATTGGCGACATGCTCGTCATCCTCAACGATCAATACTTTCATATATTTCAGATCAACATTCATATCGGGCCGCCAGCGGCTTTATTCCGGCCATATGATTATTAACTGCTTCGAATGAAATGGGCATGAACCCGATTTTTCAAAGCGAGGCGCCCCACGCGCCTATGGCCGTTGCCTAGATCCAGTATTCAGGAAACTTCTTAAAATGGCCTTAACATAGAAACCTATGGCTTACCTTAGGCTTTGATAAGCTCATGTTATATATGTGGAATACACACTCTACGGCGTTCGTGGTTCAGTATAGTTGATCGCCAGCGTCGTTTTCCCATCCGTAGTGCGAGTTACTACATAAATACGGTCGTATTGATGTTCGTGCAGGTCAGGTAGAGATTGGTCACTCAGAGCCCCTGCAACGACAGCTGTGGTGTTGCTGTGGCCAACAACTAAGTATGTGCCGTTGCTTTCTTTCAGTTTCTCTATGAAGGCGGTCAAGTGTTCACCCCTTGGATCATATATGGTGACATCCAGTGCTGCTTGATTGGCGGTTGGTGCGGCTGTTGCTTTTGTGCGTTTGTAGTCGGTGGAATAAATGGGATCGAACTTCACGGCTTTTAAGAAGTCTGGAATTATTTTTGCTCTGGCTTTCCCTTCTTTAGTAAGGGCGGGGTCTCGGGTGCCATCGCTTTGTTTTTTAGCGTGCCTCACCAGGTA
>JBFOLV010000383.1:0-4539 GCA_040830325.1 Kordiimonas sp.
CAAATGCTCCGCCAGGTTTAAGAGAGCTATAGATTGAGGCCAATACTGCAGATACATCTGCAGGATCTTCACGGCCTTCAGGCAAAAAGTAATAGTCATGGTAAGCAAGCACGGTAATCGCAAGATCAGCGCTTTCACTACCAATGGTTACATTTTCGGTTTCCTTATGTATCTGCTCTACATTGGGTAAGCGGTCTTCAAAGCGCTCGCCAACTCTTGTTTTTACAAAATTCCAATACAAAGGTCCGTTATGCGCATAAACTTTACCTTCGGCCCCTACCGCGTAAGATAGGATTTCGGTATAGTACCCGCCTCCTGAGTTAATATCGACTACAGTCATACCGGGCTTCACGCCAGCAAATGCCAATACTTCACCCGGCTTTCTAGCTGCATCACGATCAGTGTCAGTATTTGGTCGATCTGAATTCGCTACCGCAGCTGCAATATGCTCATTCATTCCATGGTTATCTGCAAACGCAGGCATAAACGCTACTGTCGCAAGCAGAGCTGCTGCTGTAACAGATTTTCCCATTTCGATTTTAAACATATAGCACCTCGTAAATTGATTTCTCAGAGACTTAACTCTTAACCATATCCTGAACCTTACTCTGAAAAGCAGACGAACCAAATACTAATTATTGAAACCGTGGGTAACAAGTTCCTGATAGCCAACTCAAAATAACGAAGGACAATCAAACCACGCTACGTACCACAAATTGGAATTCTAACCTCCCTCAGGGTTAGAAGACATCAGGAACCAACAAGGTGGCAACTCATATGAATAGTGCATCCCTCAGGAAAACTAGCCCTATAAACTCATTGATTACATTAATCACACTTGCTTTTTTAAGCATACCTGTGTTTGCACAGACCCCTCCACCATCAGGATCGCCCCCTCGTCCGCAAGGGAAAACTACACCGCCTCCACCTCAGTTAAATCAACCAAGACCTGCGCCAAGAAACACGCCACCAATTCCACTTAATCAGAACCTAGAGACTGCAAGTCTCGACATAACTGTGCCTGCAAGTCAGTTCTTTCGAATTAACTTGGCGAATGGCACCATCAGCTTACAGGCAGCAGATGGAGGCCTTACAAATTTTGACGTTACAATCACACCCGAAATTCCCACTGTTTCTGTAAATGGTCAGTTTCTTAGTGGTTCCGCTTTTAATGAAGGAACACATATTGTCACCATCATCGCCTCAACCGCAGATGGGCGAACCATAAGTGAAAGTTTCACCTTAACAATAATTGAGGATAACTCTGCAGCTGCCACCACGCCCTCTGATGTGTCAGGATTTGAGAATGGCCCTTCCCTTCCCGCAAATCATTTTGCATATGCCGACAACCAAACGGGCTTACCGGGTTACTACCGAAACGGCCCAACTGCCAACACCGACAATACGCCTGACAATAACCCAATCACTAACGCAGGTGCTACTCTAGGTCGCGTTTTATTCTACGATGTTAAGCTATCCGGCAATGACACCACATCATGCGCATCGTGTCACCAACAGGAAAACGGTTTCTCCGATCCTAACCAACTCAGTGTTGGCTTTGAAGGTGGACTAACAGGCCGTCATTCAATGAGCCTTGTGAATGCTCGCTTCTATGAGCGAGGAAGGTTCTTCTGGGATGAAAGAGCTACTACTCTTGAAGAACAAGTCCTATTGCCTATTCAAGACGCCGTTGAAATGGGTATGACACTCACTGAGTTGGAGAGCAAACTTGCTGACACACCTTACTACCCGCCACTGTTTGCAGATGCTTTTGGTGATGAAACAGTAACCAGTGAACGCATATCGCTGGCGCTAGCTCAATTTGTAAGATCTATCGTTAGTTTCAACACCAAATTCGACAGTGCCTTCACTGGTGGTAACAATGGAGTTTTTGAATCTGTATATACAGAACAAGAACTTCAGGGCCTCATTCTATTTGGACAAGGTGGCGACCGAGAAGGCCGTTCCCTAGGCTGCGCTCGCTGTCATGGCACAAGAGCACACGTTAGCGACGATGTTCATAACAACGGCTTGGACATAACAGTCACTGGCGACGATGGCGCCGGTAATAAGCGCTTCAAATCACCTAGCTTGCGTAACATAGCACTAACAGCTCCTTACATGCATGATGGTCGCTTTAGCACACTCGAAGAGGTCATCGAATTTTATGATGGCGGCGTACAAGGTCATCCAGAATTGGATAATAGGCTAACAGGACCTGGCGGACGCCCTCGACGCCTTAACATGTCTAATGACGAGAAAGCCGCTTTACTCGCGTTTCTTGGCACACTAACAGATGCAACTCTGCAAACAGACATCCGGTTCTCAGACCCATTTAATCAGTAGAAAAACTTGGGAAGGCGATGCAAATCCCCTTCCCTTTCACGGCAAGCTAGCGATTTTTTATCCATTTCACCAAGGCGGCATTGAGTGCTAAACGATCTAGCGGTTTTGGTAAAAAGTCATCCATTCCAGCGTCATAGCAATGTTGAACTTCTTCCTCTAGCGCAGCGGCTGACACTGCAATAATTGGGATTTTCACTCCTTGCTGCCGCAACAATCTTGTTGCTTGAATACCGTTCATAACCGGCATGTGATAATCCATCAAAATCACATCTGGTTCGCCGTCCTCTGCCACACTATCCAGTGCTTTCTGGCCATTCTCAGCGACCTTCGCTACAGCGCCCCAGTTAGTTACTACTGCCTTTGCTACCATCTGGTTGACAGGATTGTCCTCCACAATAAGAACCTTAAGCCCTTCAAAAAGCTCTTCTCCGTCAACTGTTTCTTCCTCAACCTCTTCAGGCTGATCGGCTACAGTCAAAGGTAGTTCAAAGGATACCGTCGTACCGACACCTTTCTCACTGTCCAATGAAAGTTCGCCGTCCAGAAGCTCGACAAGCCCCTTACTAATGGTAAGCCCCAGTCCTGTGCCACCGTAAGCTCGCCCAACACTATTGTCGCCTTGTACAAAGTCCTGCAGTACAGCGTCCTGTCTATCTTTCGCGATACCGACCCCAGTATCATTGACTGAAATGCAAACACCTATCTGAGACTTTTCTAATGAAACCGTGATTTCACCCTCTTCCGTAAACTTCACAGCATTCTGAATCAAATTCTGCAAAATCTGTCTAATTCGAACGGGATCCCCTACATAAAAGTCATCAACCTCAAATCCAATATCAAGATCTAACGCCACACCTTTGTGCATCGCCTCAATGAAGAACGCTTCTGTGCAAGATTTCACCAAGTCCTTCAGGTCAAATGGGATACTTTCTGTTTGAAGCCCCCCACCTTCAAGTTTAGAAAAATCTAAAATATCGTCAACGAGAGCGAGTAACTGCTGAGAGGAAACGTTTAACATCCTCAGGTGTTGTTGCTGATCCTTATCTAGCTCCCCTTCTTTGAGAAACTCGCCCATATTGATAACAGCATTCAAAGGGGTCCTTATCTCGTGGCTCATTTTGGCAAGGAAAGAGTTTTTCGCCTTCGCTTCTTCCTCTACAGGCTTGATAACCTGAACATAAATTAGGCGGTACAACCCACCAAACCCAATAGCGCAAGTTACGAGAATAGCAAGAAACATAGCTAGTCTGTCAGATGCTGCCATGTCTTCAAATGTACTAAGGGGCACATCCACATGTATGCCTCCCATCAAATCACCTAGTTGCCATTGTTTTCCGGTCGGAACACCGTTCGCTTCCCTCATTGCAATGATATCCGGACGCTGCTCATATGCGTTGTGACAAGTCACGCAAGCCATGGCAGATGCCGTATCAGCTTTCATATACCGAAGGACAAGCCCATTTTCAGTTTCTTCAAAGCGCACAATGGGCTTCCACGCAAAGCTGTTGCTATCAACCTCTGCATTAGCCTCTTGCTCACGTAATTCAGCCCACGCACTCTCTTCGTATGCGCCGTCAATGCCCTGATTTGGATTCAAGTTCCATTCGCTCATCAGCCGATATTGATAAAGGTGACTATCACTTGCAGAAATACTATCTGCGACAGCGCGCACAAACTGAGCGGGTAAGGGAATAAAGCCCTTTAACTCATGCGCATTAACAGCGGCACCTGTGCCTTCTTGCTCAAGCTTCTCGACGAGAAGCTCAGTATATGCTTTCCGGTCCATTAGAACTTGGTTCGCAACCACTTCAGCTACGCGAATAGCTTGTGACTGGATAAGCCTAGATTGACTGTTGCTAAGCAGGAAATAGCTGATAAGCAAAATGCAAATAGCCGCTAACAAAAAAATTATTGTGTATTTTTTATGGGGCGTCATAGCGAACCGAAGGTACCTATCATCATGAAATAACTCGAGTTTATGTTTAGACCCCAATAAACTCTATGCGTACGCACTTAATATTCAGTTAAATACAACCATATAAAAAAGGGATGAAGAACAAAGCTCCACCCCTTTTTTTAAATATTATATCAGCTACTTACTGAGGTTTACGAAACCTAAGTGTCATCCGATCACTCTCACCAATTGCGAGTACAGATGCGCGCTCAGCTGTCCCTTCCTTCAAACCATCAAAA
>JBFOLV010000384.1:0-7977 GCA_040830325.1 Kordiimonas sp.
AATATGGCTTTGCCCCAGGTGAGGGTGCCTTCTACGGCCCTAAGCTTGAATTCCATCTCAATGATGCGATCGGCCGTACATGGCAGTGCGGTACGCTCCAGCTCGACCCTAATATGCCAAAGCTACTTGGCGCATCATATGTCGGTGAGGACGGCCAAAAACATACGCCTGTAATGTTACACCGTGCCGTACTAGGTACGCTTGAGCGTTTCCTTGGTATCATGATCGAGCATTACGCAGGCCGCATGCCACTGTGGCTAGCACCAACGCAAGCTGTTGTAACGCCGATTACTTCAGACGCTGATGATTATGCCGAAGAAATTTTCGAGAAATTGAAAGCTGCTGGTTTACGCGCTGAAATTGACCTTAGAAATGAGAAAATCAATTATAAAGTCCGTGAACACAGCCATGCAAAAGTACCTGCAATCCTTGTAGTTGGTAAGCGCGAAGCAGAGAACGCACAAGTAAGTGTCCGCCGCCTCGGTTCTAAAGACCAAACCGTACTGGATGCTGCTGAGGCAATTTCTGCTCTTGTCGAAGAAGGTACAATGCCAACAGGCAACAGTTAAACTTCAAAAGCTCAGGGCTATCAAGGCTTTGCAAGTCTGCCCTGAGCCGCTATAGTAGCGAAGAATCGCCCGAAGCGGACAAGGGTAGAAAAAGTCCGCGGTAAACAATTGATAGGAGACGAGACATACGTAAAGGGAATTTTGCGGGACCACCTAAACAGAGCGGCCCGCGTGTTAATGGCGCAATTACAAACAAAGAAGTGCGTCTTATCGGAGCAGAGGGTGAGAACCATGGTGTCGTAACTGTCGATAAAGCAATGGATATTGCTAAAGATAGTGGCCTTGACCTTGTGGAAATTTCACCGAACGCTGAACCCCCTGTATGTAAGGTTCTCGACTTCGGTAAATTCAAATACGAAGCTCAGAAAAAAGCTAATCTTGCACGCAAGAAACAAAAAACTCAGGACGTTAAAGAAATTAAAATGCGTCCGGGCATTGATGTGCATGATTTCGAAACAAAGCTTAAAAAGGTTCACCAATTTATCGACAATGGCGATAAGGTGAAAATGACAATCCGCTTCCGTGGCCGTGAAATGGCTCACCAAGAACTTGGCATGGATGTACTGAACCGTGTAGCGGAAATCATGAAAGAGAAAGCTAAAATCGAAGCACGCCCAAAACTTGAGGGCCGCCAGATGATCATGGTGATGTCACCTAAATAGGCTTTTTTAAAACCCTATAGAAAACCGGCCCTAGAAAATAGCGGCCGGTTTTTTTGTGTTTATTGGTTCGAAAAATTAAACATCTAACATTCCCACATTATTCATGGCTGATGCTATGATATTCCACTAAATTCATCTAGCATTCTCAGCATAACTTCCAAAGAATGTGCCGTGTTTTCAATGTAGTACGAAACTTACTTCATCAACATATGAATAAGGAGGCCAACATGAAGTTTGGCGATTATTTGCGACAGATAAGAGAAAAACATGGCTGGACCCAACCCGAGGCCGCAGCGAGGGCTGATATTGAACAATCCTATCTTTCTAAGGTAGAGACAGGAAAAAGTTACCCCTCAGAAGACGTTTTTAACCGCCTCACATCAGTCTATAACTTAGACATTAAAGATATGAGCCGCTCTATTTTTTCTGAGGAGCTAGATAAACTCAGAGAGGTTGCTCAAGTAAGAGCTATTATTTTAAGCCGACAACAAAACGAAACATACTTCATTCGTAGCTGGTTGGTTATAGGTTTGATCCTTCTGATGGCCGGTGCCGGTCTGACAAGTAGTCAGTTCTTTGAGCAAAAAGGCACGGGGCCACAATTCATCTATAAATCGGAAGGGCTAATATTGTCGGGCGAACCAATCACTTTGTTTGATTTCATGCAAGATGGGAAAACAGCACCTACAAAAACTGAAGCGTCCAAGCTACTCCCAGTTTCCGAACGACTGGACTATGAATTCATGACTATCAAGGAATTTAGAGGTGAGTCTTTCGTGTGGCAGGTGGAAGGAGGTCAACGCTTCTACAAATTTGTCAGCAGCACTCCTCCAGAGATCAGCAACCGGAATCTTTTCTTATTTGCATTCGGAATCATGCTTATGACAGGCGGCCTCGCTTCCTTCTTTATCAGTAGCCGCTGGCGGTAACTAGAGCTCCAACAAACTGGCGTGGCTCATGATCGAGCCACGTGCTTTTTAACCCCATACTTTGAATGCCTTCAGATAACATGACAATGACAGGAAAATCCGGTAACACTGTTCGAATAATACGAACATTGGAGCTGTAAATGGATTTGCTGGCGATAAAAACTTTCTGTCGCGCCGTGGAAGAAGGCAACTTAACTGCCGCTGCAAAAAGCCTTCACATTACAAAGTCCGTCGCTAGCCGCCGTATACACCTGCTCGAAGAAGAATTATGCACTAAACTACTCGTGCGCACCACACGCGGTGTTAGTGCCACAGATGCGGGAGCCATATTCTATGAGCGAGGAATAGCTATCCTTGCTGATGTCGAAGATGCCACTCAGTCAGTGACAGATGCCGGGAAAGGTCTTACCGGCACAATCCGCATGACAGCACCGCGCAGCTTTGCAGACATAAACCTAAAGAATCCGCTGATGGCTTTTAAAAGAGAGTATCCCGGCCTGATACTTGAAATGAATTTAACTGATGAACGTGTGGATATTGTTGGTGGCGGTTATGATCTAGGAATTCGCATTACGCACAAATTGGATGACACCAGCCTCATCGCCAAGAAAATTGCACCAATACAATCACATTTGGTCGCCAGTCCAAAATACCTCAAGCAACACGGTACACCGCAAACACTTCAGGATCTAAAAGAGCATGTATGTCCTTTATATTCAAACATGCCAGCGGCCCACCAATGGAGTTTCGAGAAGGATGGAAAAAAGGAGACCGTCCGCGTAAACGCCGCGCTAATGACCAACTCAGGTACTATGCAAAGGGAAAGTGCCATACGTGACCTGACCATCTGTATGTTGCCAAGGTTCTTCATTCATGAAGATATGGAGACAGGTGCGCTTCAAGAAGTTCTAACGGACTGGAAACTACCGCCAGCCCATCTTTATGTTTTATTTCCGGAAAAACGCTTGTTACCCCTCAAAGTGCGTGTGCTCATAGATTTTCTAGCTGATTGGTATAAGAAGCCAGAAAATCTGGGCTGCCTATGAGACAAAGCCCCTCTGTGTCGCTATTGAGATTTATCATGGCTCCTCAAACAAATCCTTAAGCGCAGAATCAAGCCCAGGAACATATTGGGCCAACTCACGCCTCAAAACGATATGATAAGTTAAAGGCTCTAATGGCTCTATTTTAATATCTGACAAGTCATAAAGTTTAGGGATCAATGACTTTTCAGCTAGGGCTACATCCACATCACCGCGGCGCATCAGCTCAAGAAACCTGACAACAGTACCCGCTGTCTTCGGTTTGATACCCTTTGCAGCAAGTTTCGCTTCATTCCAGCGATGTCCGTCAGAAATAAGTACCCTATAAGGCTTCAAATCATCCATTGAATCAAAGCTATAGCCATTCTGTATTAAACTGAGCGCCATCATGTGGTCGATATGCACAGGTGTCGGTACATAGACAATTTTTTGGGCAAAACGCTCTGCCCACAGGATAGTACGAAACAACTCGCCATCAATTTCCCCGTTTACCAGCATCATTTCTGCTCGCCGAACCGGTAGCTTTACAAACTCGACGCAAAGCCCTGCTGCGACAAAAGCCTTTCTGTAATTGCCAATAACCTCAGGCTTCTCATCAAGTATATGAAGGCTGTCATCCAAAGCAGCCAAAACACCAATTTTATAGCAACCTGCACCTAAGGCAGAAATGGAAGAGATAGAAATGAGGGTCGTTACCAAACCCACAAAGAATAGGATCTTTTTAATCAAACTGACCACCCACACTCAGACCCCATTAGCAAGCAAACTAACACACGCAGGTTTAGAGAAAGTTACCAGACCGCGTTCGTAATATTGCAACGCCGCTATGCAGATTGCTCTTCTACAGATACCGACAATGGCCACCTATCTTAGTTTCAACACGAAACAGGAGGCAGACATGGGCTTATTGATTGACGGTAAATGGTCAACAGATTGGTATGACACCAAAGCAAACAATGGTAAATTTGTTCGAAGTGAAAGCCAGTTCAGAAACTGGGTCACCCCAGATGGCACCGCAGGCCCCTCAGGTAAAAGTGGTTTTGATGCAGAAGCAGACCGCTATCACCTCTATGTCTCATATGCTTGCCCTTGGGCACACCGGACCCTTATCATGAGGGCACTTAAGGGCCTAGAGGACATGATATCCGTCTCCGTTGTTGGCATGACAATGGGCAACGGGGGTTGGTCATTTGATCAAGATGATGGCAGTAGCGGTGATGCGCTATATCAGATAGATTTTTTGCGCCAAATTTACACGCTAGCTGACCCGCATTATTCAGGGCGTGTAACTGTTCCTGTGCTTTGGGATAAACACCTCAAAACTATTGTTAGCAATGAGTCCGCTGACATCATACGCATGCTGAACGGTGCATTTGATCATTTAGGTGCGAGACCGGGCGACTATTGGCCCGTAGCAAAACATGATGAGATTGAGCTCCTTAATGAACGTATCTACAACACCGTCAACAACGGTGTATATAAGGCTGGATTTGCTACCACGCAGGAAGCTTATGAGGAAGCGCTCATCCCGCTGTTTGACAGTTTGGATTGGCTTGAAAACATACTGAGTACCCAGAGGTATCTTACAGGTAACACGCTAACCGAAGCAGATATTCGTTTGTTTACAACGCTTGTTCGGTTTGATGCCGTATATGTTGGACACTTTAAATGTAACCTCAGGACTCTCAAAGAATATGCCAACCTATGGGACTATGTGCGCGATATTTACCAATATACTGGCATAGAGAGCACTGTGCGCATGGACCATATTAAAACCCACTATTACGCAAGCCATAACAGCATAAATCCAACTGGTGTTGTACCAGTAGGTCCAGAGCTTGATTTTCATGCCTCACATGGGCGGGAACACTTGGCAGATAGAAAGGTCGCATAAAATGGCACAGCAACTTTTACAGGAACGCAAAATCAAAACCCTTTTTACTGCTGAAGCTATGCCAGAGGGACAAGGTGTAACCGTTCACCGTAGCATTGGCAGACGCGGCCTTATGAATCTTGACCCCTTTCTTTTGTTAGATGAGATGGACATAAGCGCGAGCGCAAAAGGTGCCGGTTTCCCAGACCATCCACACAGAGGCTTTGAAACAGTGACTTATATGCTTTCAGGTCAGATTACTCACAAAGACTCAGAAGGTAATGAAGGCACAATCGGCCCCGGCGATGTGCAGTGGATGACAGCTGGACACGGCGTTGTACATAGCGAGCTACCAGTTTCTGAAGGTGAAGCCATCCGAGGTTTCCAACTTTGGGTTAACTTACCCGCAGCAAAGAAGATGATCGATCCTCGCTATCAAGATATTACATCTGACAATGTACCAACGGTAGTGGGCGATGGTTATAAAGCGCAGCTCATTGCCGGCACACTAAACGGTATTTCAGGCCCCGTAACGGAAATATCCGTTCACCCGCTTTATGTTGATGTCACTCTTACCGAAAATGGCTCAGTTAAACTGCCCATACCTAGTGGACATACTGCTTTTCTCTACGGCATTGATAGTGATCTACTGATTGCTGATCAAAATGTTGTCGAGAGAACACTCGTTATACTTGGCGAGGGTGACCATGTACAAGTCTCCGGCCATAAAGGAGATCGCTTTCTACTTGTTGCCGGGGCACCTATCGGCGAACCAGTTGCTCGCTACGGACCATTTGTGATGAATACGACAAATGAGATCAAAGCAACCATAGATGACTGGAACAATGGACGACTGTTGAAAACAGCTTAACAACCCTAACCAACAATCTAGGAAGGCTCACGAGAGCCTTCCGGGTAACAAGCTTTTACTTCGATAGGGTCGTCTTTCAGATTTGATTGGTAACATTCATCTAGCAACGAACAATAGCAAACAGAGGCTGTAATTTTGCTCCGGATTTTATCGTATTTTTTCCATACGTCAGGCCACACAGTTTCTTCCGTCCAAGCAAAATTATAAGGAAACGTAAATAGCTGAACATAACTGTCGTCTGGGACAATTGGTGGCACTTCATCGGTCACTATATTTAATCCACTATTCACGAGTTGCTGCCAAAAAGCAGCACGTTCAACATCTTCCGAAACACAACAATCGTAGATAATCTGTTGCAAATCCCGGACTTCCTTATCGTCGTAAAATAGTTGGAATTTTTTTACTCGGGCAGGCCCAACACCCGCGTTTACAAGCCGAAAATAAATACCTCGTTCTTGTCCCGTTTC
This sequence comes from Kordiimonas sp., assembly GCA_040830325.1. Classification (GTDB taxonomy): domain Bacteria; phylum Pseudomonadota; class Alphaproteobacteria; order Sphingomonadales; family Kordiimonadaceae; genus Kordiimonas. Next base: position 6,415 of record JBFOLV010000384.1, read on the forward strand.
ATTGGTATTGCCGTGATCCAGCTGCAGAAAAGGCCATGTTTCAGCTTTTACCTGACGCAGTGCCGCCTCAGATTGTACATAAGCCGCGACAAAACTCGCTGCAGAAATTAGTACCGCACTAACCGCAATGACCAAATTCAGGGTATCTTTAGAGAAACGGCGCCCTTTTGAAGGAGCGACCGCTTCATTCTCTCTTTTTGGTTCTGTGCTAATGACTAAACCTCATTAACGCAGGATTGAGCGGAGGTGCCGTGCGGCAAAACTTAGCTTTGCAACACTTAAGGCCCCAGATGTACTCAGGTCATCAATCATACGCTCTGCTCGAATAACCCTTGTCGCTTGCGCTTTTGCCCATTCCTCTGTTGCTTTACGTGCAGACTTGCTTCCTGCACGATTACATACCCGCTGCGCATGACTACGCTGCTGATCAGCTAGATCTTCAAGAAGGGAGCGAATAGCAAGCATCTCCCAGTGATCATCTGGTAGAATGCGGTCGGCACGCTGTTTAAGCCAATCAAAACCAAGACGGTCACCAAGAGCAAAGTAAACAGTTGCAGCATAGTCGACTGTCTTGTCGCTTTCTTCTGCGACAGCAATAATGTCTGGGCCTGAACTTAGGACCTCGAAGGAAGAAACAAATGTTGCTAGGTCATGACCAACACCAGCAGCCTTGAGTGTATCCCGGCGGCTTACAAAGGCCTCCTGTGCTGGTTCACTCATGATTTCCTGCTTAATAGCAAATAGCTTCTTGAACGGTGCCTTAAAGCGCTCGATCAAGTCACCCACTTGTACAGGGCTCGGCATATTGCGGAGAATCCACATCACCTGCGCTTTCAGAGAGTCTGAAACACTCTGGTGCATGTCATACTGGGTTGTCGCCGCTACTTTATAGTCAAGCGCATTGATAGCATCCCATTGATCTTGCAAACCAAACACTTCACGGACGACAACGAATGCCGCCACAATATCTTCTACAGCAAGACCCGTTTCTTCTTTCACCTGATACACAAATGTTAGGCCACCCCAGTTTACCACTTCGTTGGCAAGGACCGTTGCAATGATCTCGCGGCGAAGTCTGTGGTCGCTAAGCTCGTCACTATATTGATCACGAAGTACAGATGGGAAACCCCATTCCAATTCTTCACGCAGCACAGGCTCATCTAAAAGATCACTCTTCACGAGAATATCAAGAAGAGACATTTTAGCGTAGGCCATCAGAGTCGAAATTTCGGGACGCGTCAAACCGCGCTCATTCGCCGCCAGTTCAGAAAAGCCCTCATCAGATGGTAAATACTCGATCTCGCGGTTCAGTTTACCGTCGCGCTCCAACGCACGCACGAGACCAAGATGGTATTCACGCTCTGAAGCAGCTTGCTGCTCAGCTAGTGAAATTGCCTGCGTTTGCAAATAGTTATCAGACAAAACAATGTCTGAAACTTCATCAGTCATAGACTCAAGAAGTTTATTACGAGCTTCACGGTCAAGTTTACCTCGGCTCACAGCATCTTGAAGTAGGATTTTAATGTTTACTTCTTTATCTGAACAATCCACACCCGCTGAATT
>JBFOLV010000385.1:0-6548 GCA_040830325.1 Kordiimonas sp.
AAATGATGTGCATCATCGCCGTCATTACGCCAAATTTCGACACGACCATCGAGCAACATATAGACGCCAGCGCTCTCACTTCCTTGTTGGTATATAGTATCCCCAACAGCAAAGCTTACTGGCTTTCCAAAATTTCCATCTGCGTGTGTCATAAAAGTCTCACCATAAGCCACTATATTATATGGATTTTTTTTCTCTATGCAAATTGACCTAGATCAATGTTAATAATCGTTTGCAATTGCAAGTTCCCAGTGGTAGAGGCGGTGCAAATCACCGTTAATAGTAATTCTTAATATTGTTCTTAGTTAGGAGCTCCAAGTGAGTAAATCTCTGGTTACGCAAACTGCTGTTTTGGCTTTGATGGTAGGTGCAACAACACACGTAAATGCGAATGCTGCTGATAGCGCGGAGTTTGCACTTGTTGATATTGCAATGGAGCGTATTCAAGTTATCGGTAAGAATACTGACAGGGCAAATGTTGTTGGTTCAGCGACACGTTTGAACCCTGAAGATTTGGCCAAATTTCAATATGCTGATATTAACCGTACGCTTCGTTTAGTACCTGGTGTAAACATCCAAGAAGAAGATGGGTACGGCTTGCGTCCTAATATTGGTCTGAGAGGCTCAGGTGTAGAGCGTTCCTCTAAAATTACGCTGATGGAGGATGGTGTACTTATTGCGCCTGCACCATATGCGGCGCCTTCAGCTTACTATTTTCCAACGTCGGCACGAATGGAAGCTGTCGAAGTTCGTAAAGGGTCATCAGCGATTAAATTTGGTCCGCGCACTGTTGGTGGCGCAATTAACCTAGTAAGTCGCTCTATCCCGGAAGAGTTCGGTGGCTTTGTTGATGCAAAAATTGGTGAGGACGGCCTGCGTACTTATCATGGTGTAGTTGGTGGTTCATCAGAGTATGTTGACGGTGTTGTTGAAGTGTATGACAGCAACAATGATGGCTTTAAAAAGCTTGGCCGCAGCAGTGCTGATACTGGTTATGATGTTGAAGATTATTTAGGCAAGCTACGTGTTCACACGAATGCAGACGCTGCGATACAGCAGTCTCTTGAATTTAAATTCTCAAAAACGGATGCTGACTCTAACGAGACATACCTAGGTTTGACGCAAGCTGACTTTGATGCAGATCCGTATCAACGTTATGCGGCAAGTGCACTCGATAACATCGATACCGAACATGAGCAATATCAACTAACGCATGAAGTTGCATTCGAGGGCGGTATTCAAGTTGTTACAACAGCTTACCGTAATGAGTTTTCCCGGGATTGGTTCAAGTTCCATGATATGCATAATGCGATTGATGGGAGTACAGTAAAAGGTACTGCTGTGCTGGATGATCCGTCTACTTACGCAACGGAACTTTCTTGGCTGAAAGGCGAAGCCGACAGTACAGAAGGCGCTATACGTATTCGCCATAATGCGCGGTCTTATCTTTCAAAAGGTATTCAGTCTCTGATTGCTATCCCGTTTGATACGGGTGAAGTGGTTCATGATCTTGAGCTGTCACTGCGTTATCATGAAGATCATGAAGACCGTTTGCAGCATGATGAACGTTACACAATGACAAATGGTTCACTTGCTTTCGCTTCAGAAGGTGCTGCTGGTTCTGCCGGTAACCGTGTAGTAAGCGCAAAAGCATGGGCTTTCTTTGCTCAAGACACTATCAAGTTTGGTTCATGGACGGTAGTACCAGGTGTTCGTTTTGAATCAATTGATCTGGATCGTTCAGATTGGGATAAGACTGATCCAACACGGACCGGTGATGAGAACAAGCGTGACACTGTAGAAGTGAATACTTTCATTCCTGGTCTCGGCGTGAGCTATGCTGTGAATGATAATCTGCTTCTGACTGGTGGTGTGTTCAAAGGGTTTAACCCTCCTGGTCCGGGTAACCCAGACGCTGAAGAAGAGACAAGCTTAAATATTGAATTTGGCGCTGTATATGATGCAGATGGTTTCAATTTTGAAGGCATGTTCTTCTATTCTGATTACGCAAACATCCTTGGTACTTGCACAAGTTCTTCTGCGTGTACGGGCGGTGAAATCGGTGACCAGTTCAACGGCGGTGAAGCACGTATTTGGGGGCTAGAAGTCCTAGCAGGGTACACGGGTGAACTTGACGGTAACTGGCAAGTGCCATTTTACCTAAATTACACATAAACAGATGCTGAATTTAGCACGTCATTTGAAGATAGCTTCTGGGGTGATGTCCAAGAAGGGGATGAATTCCCATACCTTTCTAAACATCAGCTGACTGCCAGTGTTGGCCTTGCATCTGATAACTTCAGTGCCAATGTTCAGGCTAATTATGTGTCAGCGTCTCGGACTGATGCTGGTACAGGTTCTATCCCGAAAGCGGAAGAAGTTGATGGCCGTGTAGTACTTGACGCGTCTATTCGATATCAAATGCTTGAAGAAGTGTCTGTTTACGTAACAGTCGATAACTTACTTGATAAAAAATACTCTGTGGCGCGTCGTCCGATCGGCCTACGTCCAGGTAAACCACGTACTGTTGTTGGTGGCTTGAAGTTCACCTTCTAATGCAACTTGGTATACTGAATACAGAAAGGGAGGCTATAGCCTCCCTTTTTTTGTCTTAGGCAGAAATAATTGGGTCGGAGTAATATTCCACCGTTGGCATTGGCTCATAGAAATGATGAAGGAGTGCACGCCAATCTTGATATTCAGCAGATTGTCTGAAGCCATCTGTGTGATGCGCTCGTGTTTCCCATTTAACGTGCAACATATATTGGTTAGCAATATCTAGGGACTTCCTAACTTCCATGCCGCCAAAACCCGGCATAGAAGAGATTATCTTCTTGGCCTTCGCCATTGCCTCTTCGAACGATTTTTCCTCATTTTTACGCACGTTTAATACGGCTACTTCTAGAATCATTACTCAGTTACTTTCTTCATCTGTCTTAATGCTGCTAGGAACATCTCTTCCGTCAAAACGCCTGTGTTCACGTTGTACCGTGAGCAGTGATAGCTATCAACGAGGGTAAGGCCGTTAGGCAAAGTATGCGTCGCAGCATGTGCGAACTTATAGTGTGAGAGGGTAAGCCCAAATGTGCGCAGTGCCGTATCATGGGCAATTTTACCGAGAGCAAATATAACTTTGAGGTTTCGCATCTGCTCAATTAACGACACTAAGAAGGGGCGACAATTATGTACCTCTAGAGTTGTGGGTTTGTTCTGGGGAGGAACGCATCTTACCGCATTGGTTACAAGAGTGTTCTTCAGTTCATAACCATCACGAGGGTGGTTATCATTGGAGTCGTTCGACCAACCTAGTATGTCCAAGCATTTATATAACAGTTCCCCGGAGAAATCCCCGGTAAATGGCCTGCCTGTTTTGTTGGCGCCCTTCAAGCCAGGCGCTAAACCGAGAATTAAATAAGTTGCATCCATAGGTCCGAAGCTTTGCACAGCGCCATTAAAAAAATCAGGGTAAGCAGCCTGGTTGTCTGTGCGGAACTCAACGAGGCGAGGGCATAGCTTGCAATCCTTCTCCGGTTCAGCTGGGTGTGAAGCAGCGTGCTGTACTTTGGACATCGGAAATCCTTTGGGTAACATACAAAAAGGCGGCTACATTGGCCGCCTTTGGTGAATTTGGTCAAGAAATTTGATCTTAATCGGTGAGATGGTCCTCATATCCAGCATCAACGGGGTCATCATCGTCGCCGTTTGAAGGACGGCCAACCAAATCCCGTAGTTCTTTGAGGTCAACAAATTGGTCAGCTTGTCTTCTTAGTTCGTCTGCAATCATGGAAGGCTGTGTAGAATGTGAACTTACAACAGTAACTCTAACGCCTCTGCGCTGTACAGCCTCCAGCAGGCGCCTGAAATCTCCATCGCCAGAAAAGAGCACGACATGATCAAGTGCTTCAGATATATTTAGCATATCCACAGCTATCTCTATATCCATATTGCCTTTTATTTTTCGGCGCCCATGCTCATCCGTGAATTCTTTTACGGGCTTTGTTACCAACGTGAAGCCGTTATAATCTAGCCAGTCAATCAAAGGACGTAGGGGTGAATATTCTTGATCTTCTAGTATTGCAGTATAATAGAAGGCTCGAATAAGGCGCCCTTTGTTGGAAAAATAGGATTTCAGGTTTTTATAGTCGATTTCCATACCCAATGAACGGGCAGTGGCATATAAATTTGCGCCGTCGATGAATAACGCTAGGCGCTCTTCAGGATAAATAAGCATAATAAATTCCAATCAGGCCGCAGAACTGAGTTGTATAGTAATAAATTAATCAAATGCCTTTGTGTAAAAGGCCTGATAGCTAGCTTGAGAGAATTGAGTTAAATTTGGGTAAATGGATAGTAACATCACTTGAATTTGATGTGCTCAGCGAGATGTAGTTTTGACCGAACAAATTTTGATAGGTTTAGGTGGTAATATCCCATCGCATATAGGCTCACCGAGAGATACAATGAAGCGTGCTTTATTGTTGTTGCAAAAACTGCCCCTTGAAGTGACCAAGGTATCTTCGGTGTATCAAACAGCACCTGTTCCTGCTTCTGGTCAGCCTGATTTTTTAAATATAGCGGTAAGTGCTGAAACTCAGTTATCTGCCCAGGAGCTTCTTGATGCATTTCAGCGCATTGAAGTCGGCTGTGGTCGTAAGCCAGCGGAACGTTGGAGTGCACGAACTATGGATATAGATTTGTTAGCTTATGGAGCGGAGGTTCTCCCGTCTAATAGGTCTTGGCAGTCGGTTGTGGATGACAAAGACCCCGCCGCCTTTCTGGAGGAGCCCGTGATACCGCATCCACGGTTGCACAAACGTGCCTTTGTTCTAATTCCTCTTTTAGATATAACCCCCAAATGGCGTCATCCCGTTTTGAATATGTCTGTGGAAGAATTGGCCAATAGGGAACACATTAAAGCCGAAGGGCGGGATGTTGTGTTAATTTCTCCAATATTATAGGTATTGGAGACTTTACACTAAGCATTGACGCTTGTATAAGCAGGCGCTTGTATAGCTGCCCATATAGCGCAGCAGAAGAATTTGGAGATACTGAATGGCACGCGTCACCGTTGAAGATTGCGTTGATAAAGTAACAAACCGCTTTGACCTTGTTTTGGCGGCAGCTCAGCGTTCGCGCCAAATTTCAGCAGGTGCACCGCTTGAAGTTGAACGTGATAACGATAAGAACGCTGTTGTGTCTTTACGTGAGATTGCTGAAGAAAAAATAGTCCCACAAGACTTGACAGAATCAGTTATCCACGGCCTTCGTAAGGTGGTTGAATCTGACGAGCCAGAAGAGGTTGATATGTCAATCCTTATGGCTGGTATGGAAGATCAGCCAGAGGCGAAAGTTTCCGAAGAATAATCTCTATCGCAATGTAGAGATAAAAACCCGGCTTGAGCCGGGTTTTTTTATGCTCATATTTTGTGGTCTATCCCTTAAAGATGAGTTTTCCTTTTGTGCGCCAACTTTGGCTCTTATCAAAAGCTGTTTGCGCTTCATCAAGGGAATATATGGTGTCTATTAGACTTCTTAATTTGCCAGATTTCATCATGCTCGCCATACAAGCTAGATCTTCTGCGCGCGGCTTTACTAGGACAAGGTGCGCGGTTTGCCGTTTTCCGAATGGATTGAGGTAAAGGAGTTTGCTTAGAAATGCTGTTAAAACCGTATTGGGGGCAGGGATAGTTGTAATGTAACGGCCCCCTTTTTTTAATGTAGTCTTACATTTTTTGAAACTAGAGCGACCTATCACATCAAAAATGACATCATACTCGTTCTTGCTGTTTTCGAATTTTTGATCTTTGTAATTTATAACGGTATCTGCGCCGAGCTCTTTGCAAAGCTCAATGTTGTCAGGGCCGCAAACGGCTACAACATTTGCGCCGACAGCTTTGGCTATTTGAATAGCATAACTTCCAACGCCACCGGAGGCGCCATTAATAAGGATTGTTTCCGCCTTGCATAGCTTTGCAATGGAATGGATGGCTTGAAAGGCGGTCAGTCCTGCACAGGGTATAGCGGCCGCGTCAGTATGTCCTATTCCATCAGGTTTTAAGGCAACCGCATTTTCTTCAATTAAAGCATAGTCTGCAAAGGCCCCAAACTTGCCTCGAATGGGCTGCATTCCAAAGACCTGATCACCAACTTTGAAAGAACTGACTTGTGAGCCAACCTCAGTAACAGTTCCGCTCATATCGCTTCCCAGGGTAATAGGGAAGGGTTCAGCTAGCTTCTTGAACGGGTATATGCCTCGCATTAGCAGCCAGTCTCTTGGGTTGATTGAGGCAGCATGTACCTTGATTAAAAGTTGTTTTCCCTTAGGTGAGGGTACAGTCTTTTCTGTGAGTTCTGGTTTTGTGTTGCGGCCGTATCGGGCGATAGTTATCGCCCTGATCTTATCCTTAGGCATAAATGTGTCCTTGGTGGAGAGCTATTTGCGTTCTTTATGACCACCGAATTGTTCAGCAGCAAAATTGAACATTCCTGAACCCCCAAGAGTTTGACCCCCGTCACATGGTACTACGGCACCTGTAATGTAGCTGGCG
>JBFOLV010000386.1:0-10821 GCA_040830325.1 Kordiimonas sp.
ATGCCTGTGGTAGGCGTGCCATTGCCGCTCATCTCATATGGTGGTTCAGCAATGCTTACATGGGCTGTGGCATTCGGTTTGGTGCTTTCTGTAGCAACACACCGCCATGTTACACTTGCCCCTCGAGGTAGCGGTATTATCTAGATATCTTAAAGCCAGTATATGCTAGGGCTGGTAACGATATAAAATACGGTTTATAATCGTATAAACGACTGTAAGGGGAATATTGTGGCTCACAAACATGATCATGGCGCATGTATAGATAAGGCTGTTGCGGATGCGGAACGTATTTGTGCAGAGCGTGGATCACGCTTCACTGAATTAAGACGCCTTATTTTGACAATGATTTGGCAGAACCACAAGGCTGTCAAAGCCTATGATTTACTTGATCAATTGGCGAATGAAGGTGGTTCAGCCAAGCCACCTACTGTATACCGCGCGCTTGACTTCCTTATGGATGAAGGATTGGTCCATAAGATTGAATCACTCAATGCTTATGTGGGCTGCCCGCACCCGGGTGATCAACATATCAGCCAATTTTTGATCTGCGATAAATGCGAGAACGTGGAAGAAGTTGCTACAGATGCTCTTGATGCCGCAGTGACGGCAGCAGCAGAGGAAGCGACCTTTAAAATTCATCGCCAAACGGTAGAACTGCGCGGGCTTTGTAAAGCTTGTGTTAGTGAGGAACAGGCCGCTTAATATAAGGCGGTAGTGGTTCTCTACCGCCAATCACTTTCAAATTTACTTATATATGACAGCTCGATAGACCGCGTTTCTGTAGATATTTTTGGTGATAGTCTTCTGCTGGCCAAAATGTCTCAGCTGGTTCAATGAGTGTGACAATTGGTTTTTTGAAGCGACCTGATGCTATCAGTTCTTGTTTCTTTGTTTCAGCTATCGACTTTTGCTCGGCGTCTTCAAAAAAGATTACAGAGCGATACTGGGTTCCAACATCAGGGCCTTGCATATTCAATTGTGTTGGGTTGTGATTATCAAAAAAGATATCCACCAAAGCCGCATATGAAATAGCTTCTGGGTCAAACTGAACCTGTACCACTTCTGCATGACCAGTGTTACCCGTGCAAACCTCTTGATAAGTTGGTTGGTCTTTAGTGCCGCCGGTGTAACCGACAGCTGTTTCCGATACACCTTCTGTAGTTCGAAAAATTTCTTCGACGCCCCAGAAGCAGCCTGCACCAAAAGTTGCCATTGCCATTTTTTGACCCTTTTATTCCTGTTTACTTTCCCTCACTATATGGAAGCATGATACATGCTTGTCGAGAGGCTAGCTGGTAAAATTTTTAGGAGCAGATTGTGGGTTGGGGATTTAAGAAGACACTGATGGTTGTAGGGTTTTGTGCTAGTGGTGCTGCTATTGCTCAATCAAGCCAAGACGTTATCCCAAAGGAGCTACTTGATTTGGATTACCAGAGGTGTGAGAACGACTGTGTTCCCGGGTTTGGTGAGGCAACTTGCAAACCTCTTTGTGAATGCACAGTTAGTGAATTCCAGAAACGCTTAGATTATGCACGTTACCTAGATTTGTCTGTTCAATTATCCCGCGGCGAACTCAAGCCTGAAAGCCGTATTTTGCTTGATGATATTGCAAAGCACTGCACAGCTGAGCTTGATAAGAATGGTATAGCCGTTGGGAGCCCTGATCCAGAGACAAAGGCTCCTCAACAATAGGGTATAATCTAACCGTTAACTGGGCGAGGCCGTCCTTTGTCGTCGATGGCGACAAAAATATAACGCCCTTCAGTAACTTTATGCGTGGTACGCTCAATGCCACGTTCGGCAAAAACCTCTATGGCAATAGTCATTGACGTCGTGCCGACTTTCTCTACGTCAGCATAGATACTGATGACATCCCCTAATTCAATTGGAATGTGAAATTTCATTCCTTCAACAGCGACCGTCGCTACAGGGCCTTGCGCTCGTCTACTTGCTACATCACCACCGGCTAAATCCATTTGTGAAAGAACCCAGCCGCCAAAAATGTTGCCATTGAGGTTAAGGTCTGAAGGTTGGGGGATTGTTCGAATAGTAGCACGCCGACGTTCGGTCATTGGCTTGTCCTTTATCGAGTATTAGCTTGATTTAATAATAGAAATCTAATGTGGCAATGGAATGCTTTCAACATCTTCACCGATTGCTTCAACATATAATGAACGACTTGGGAACGCGAAGTCAGTTCCTGCATCTTCTATAATAGCTTTAATCTTTAAGAGAAGGCGTTCTTTCACTTCTAACCACTCCAACCAATCAGTCGTGTTTGTGAAGCAATAGAGCAATATATCGATTGAGCTGCCGCTGAATTGGTCGATGCGTACAAAAGTTGCCGTGTCTTCCGGTCTTGCAAAATCTTTGTTTTCTTCTAGGTAACGGGCGATCTCAGCTCTCACTGTTTCTAGCTGTTTGGCTGTAGAGTCATAACGCAAACCAATGACCCATTTGATGCGCCTGAACGTCATGCGGGAAAAGTTTGTTACAGCATGATCTGCTAAGTCAGTATTCGGTACGTAAACAGGGGCTTTATCAAAGCGTCTGATCGTGGTTGTACGGAAGCCTATATGCTCTACGGTTCCTTCGACAATTCCTGGTACAAGAATCCAGTCTCCGGGATGAAAGCGGCGTTCTCCGATAACAAAAATGCCCGCAATTAGATTCTTGAACAAATCTTGGGCACCTAGCGCTACAGCAACCCCGAACAAACCAAGGCCAGCGATCAGTGGGCCAACTTGAATTCCCCAAATCTCTAGTATTGTTGCCGCACCAAGGACGACAAAGATCATCTTTATGGCCTTGGCAAGCCACTGGATCATCGCTTGGGTGAGGTATTTGTCAGCACTTTGCAGTAGGTCACCTACTGGATCAGATGCACGGTATAGTGCCCAGAATATTGTGAAAGCTATGAGTGACTTGTTGAAATTTGAAAAGAAAACTTCAGTTTGATCACCTAACTGAAGAGAACTCGACGCAAAGTAGACGCCCAAAACTAATGGTATGAACCTGATGGGCGCTTCAATTGCATCTATGATGGTGTCATCGACTTCATTCTTGGTTTTGGCAGCCCATTTCTTTACACGGTTTACAATGGTCCGCGTAAATACATCCCGTGCCAACAGAAAGAATATGAGGATGGCTACTGCTGTGATGATTTGCCCAATGTCGATGCCATAAAGCCCATCTCTCCATACTTCTTTAACAAGCTCCAGAAAGTTGTTCAGATCGTTTTCGGACACGCTGTAAAACCTTTTTATTTTTCTCCGTCAGTTTCGTCGGAGCTATCATCGTCAAGAATGTAATGTACTTGGTCATCATGACCATGCTTGTTTGAAAAAAACAAGAGCGCCATCAATGCAGCACCTACACTGTAAGTAAAGAAAATAGCAAGCACTGCTGCAATATGGCCATGCATGGAAAGCTCAAATTCTTTATAATCCATATATAGGACTACGATGAGATAGGATAGTGCGCTCAAACCAACGCAGGCCGCGGAGATTTGCAATATAGTTTTTTGTGTTGTTGACATCGGTTTAAGTCGATCTGTTATGGGTCCAAACTTTCATACACAGCCTTCCAACTCTCACACAGTTGGTTTTTTGCCGGTTTTCTAGTGTATTTACGCAAAGCATCTTTAGTGCAAGCGAGGGATATTTAGCAAGTTTAGCAGATGCGGCATCTCAGCACACCCATAGTTGAAGCCTTTGAGTGTTTGGTCAGTTTTCAGGATATTTGTAATTAATTAATTGGCCTTTTGATTGTTCAGCAAAAAACAGGCATACTAAATTTATCAAGAAAAAGGGGAAACATATGAACGTATCCAAAATTCTTGAACATAAAGGCTCAGACATTATTTCTCTTAATGTTGGGTGTGACGTTCTCGAAGTCGCCAAGCTGTTAGGTACTCGCCGTATTGGTGCGATACCGATCGTATCAGGCGGTGAATTAGCTGGTATAATCTCAGAGCGTGACGTAATGCGCGGACTTGCCATTAAAGGTGGTGATGTTTTGTCTGATAAGGTGGAAACACTCATGACAAAATCCGTTTTTACCTGCAGCAAGAACGATACGGTTCAGCACTTGATGACTGTCATGACAGAGCGCCGCATTCGACATATCCCTGTTCTCGATGATGGGAAGTTGATCGCGATGATATCTATTGGTGATATTGTTAAAGAACGCATGCAGGAAGCTGAGCAAGAAGCGGACGCGCTTAAAGAATATATCTCGATGGCTTAGATATATTCTAAGCTACATTGGAATTGTTGGCTGCTTTTAAGAAAGGCAGGTGCCATAAACTTGTTCATAGCGGCCAACGCTGTTCTTCCAATTTCTTATTTCTTCAACATAGTTCCGACCGGCCTCAAGATATGCAGGCCATGTTTCTCGGGTGTCTATTAGCTTGGCGCATACGTTTATAAGGTCTTCAGAGCTATCTGCTTTGAATAGCGCACCAGTTTTGCCTGCTTCAATCAGTTCCCTGTGGCCGCCTATGTCTGAAGCGAGAACCAGCTTTTTCATTGCCATGGCCTCGAGTGGTTTAAGCGGTGTTACTGTTTCCGTTAGCCGAATACTGTGGCGTGGGTAAACCATAATGTCGGCAAGGCTATAATAGTCTCGCACAGTTTCATGGGGCACGCGCCCTGTGAACGTAACATGATCTCCAAGATTAAGCCCGGCGACAGTTTCTTTTAGAGCCACTTCATCAGGACCACCACCCACAAGAAGTAGATGAATGTTGGCATTTTTGTTGATTAGACCTGGTAGAGATTTTACGAGAAAAAGTAGTCCCTCATAGGCATAAAATGAGCCAATAAATCCAAGAACAATCTTGTCTTGAAGGTTAAGCTGTTTTTCTAGATCGGTATGTTTGGCGGCAATTGGGGGAAACTTTTCAATATCGACGGCGTTTGGGATAACCGTTACTTTTCTTTCTGGTATGCCCCTTGCGATAATATCATTACGCAGACCTTCACAAATGGTGGTGACAGCCGTTGCCCGTTTGAAGGCTCTTGTCTCCATCTTCCGGCTAATATTATAGCGTAAGCTACCTTCGGTAGTTGAGCCATGGTCTACAGCCGCATCTTCCCAAAAGGCGCGCGCTTCGTAGACAATGGGGATATCGCTACTCAACCAGTTCGCTGGAAAAAAGTTCAAGACAGGTGAATGGCAGTGAATGATGTCGGGCTTAATCTCAGGTAGCAACTTCTTCAAGCGGCGTTTGGTTAAACGCATTTCTTTGAAGTCACGAAACCCTATTGGCAGATTGTTGTGTGTGCCAGTGTTTGGTGTTCGCCAGAAAGACCAGCCGTCGACAGTTTCTTTTTCTTTGCTGCCAGCTCCGTGGCGCGGTGTAGTCAGCAGGATAGGGTCCCAGCCGCGAGCCTTCTGTTCGGCGACGATAGACATAGTCCGAAAAACATAACCGCTATGCTTAGGTAAAGAATGATCAAGGACATGTAGTATGCGCATATAGAATTCAAGCTCAGTCAAAAAATAAGAAGAAAACTCAGAACAACTCGTCTTTCTATATAGAGGCCTAACAGTTCATGCGGTGATTTACAATCGCGAGTGCATCCCTGATTTGTGGCAGGTTTAATTCGAGGCAGCGCCTGCCTTCTGCAATGAGTTCATCAGCTCGGTGGAATTCCATCAAACCAACATGCCCACACCGGGGGGCGAGCAGTACATCGGCTGGGTCTCCTGCCATACGTGAACGTGTTAAACGGTTCTGCATAATATTGATGCTAGCAATCATGTTGGAGAACATGCTCGGCGCATCTTTTTTATGCCCGAACAGCCGTCTGACAATCGACCTTCTCCCGTTGTCTTTACTATCATCAGTGCATGGTGTTTCAGGATAAACACCGAATTCACTGGTGTTTAGGGCTCCCTCGCGTTTGGCGCGTACACTACCGTAAATATCTTCCGATAAGTTTACTGCTATAATCAGATCGCATCCCTCTGCGCGACAGATGGATATAGGCAGAGGGTTTACGAGGGCACCGTCAACCATCCATTGACCGTCAATTTCCTGAGGTTCAAAAACGCCAGGCATTGCAAAGCTGGCCCTAATGGCATCTGACATGCTGCCAGACTTTAGCCAAACCTCATGCCCAGACTTTAATTCACAGGCAACTGCAGAGAAGGGTATTTCCAAGTCTTCGAGTTGTTTGGCGCCAAACTTATCATTCATTAACTCATTAAGTTTGTCGCTGCCGAAAAGCCCACTACCACCAAGCTTTAAGTCAAGAAACCGAAAGAAGCTGTTGTTTTTTAAACCACGGGCCCATTCTTCGACTTCATCTAAGTTGCCGCTAGCGTAAGCGCCACCAACGACGGCGCCGATTGATGTACCCGCAACCACATCTGGTATAATGCCCTCTGCTTCAAGGCCCCGAATGATGCCAATATGAGTCCACCCTCGAGCAACGCCAGCCCCCAAAGCAAGGCCTATCTTTGGCTTGCGTCGTTGAATACTGCCTTTTGGTTCATTTGAAGGCTTAATCTCTTCATTTTTTGTATCACGTCGAACGGCAAACATAAGATAATGAATACTCTCGTTGGTTAAGTATTAACTATAAACTTCATATGTTTAACAAAATATGGCTGATGGTAATTTAGCAGTCGGGTTCGTAGACGAGAATATCACCAGGCTGACAATCCAAATATGAGCATATTGCCTCGAGAGTACCGAAGCGTACTCCTTTCACTTTTCCTGATTTAAGAAGGCTAAGGTTGGCTTCCGTAATGCCGATATGGGCCGCTAAGTCCTTTGACTTAACTTTCCGCTCGGCAAGCAACACGTCTAGTTTTACTATAATGGCCATAATCTAAACGCCGCTTCTATACTATTTGCTTCAGCTCTTCCCGTTGTTCACGGGCAAGGCTGATGATATGAGCAAAAATTAGAGCAAAAACGACCGGTACTAGAGCGAAAATATCTTCGGTGGATATGGAGATTAGCAATTGTTTTTCGCCGGGCGGGTTCGTTGCAGTAATGACGAGCACCAATAGAGTTCGGTGAATAAATTGTAAAAAAACAAACCAGAGCATCACTTTGCTGAACGAACGGCAAAGGATTTCACATCTTTTGTCAAACCAGAGTCCCGCCTTCAAAAAGTTCACTAACTTGAGTGCGAGTATCAGAGCCCAGCATAATATGGTCACCGGTAGCGCTGCCACAAAAAAGCCTAAGACCTTTTGCCATAATAGCAGCGCTTCTACACCGCCGTATTGAGTCAGTATTTCGTGAGGCGGAAAAAAAGCAGCAGTTTTGGGCCATAAAAAATACAGAAATGGTGAACTGCCGACTATTGAGAGCAGTAAGTAAATCAACCATGTGAGCGTTTTGAGGTTTTTGTTAACTGAACGCATCAAATTTTCTCAAAAAATTATTGTTTTACAGAAATTATTTATCTAATAAGAGTAACACGACAGCAAAAAAGAGAAAAGCCGCAATGGGTCGCTCAATAAAAAATACACTGGTTATTATCAGTTTTGTTGCCAGCATTATTATGCTGGTTGCAGCAGCAATGCCTGCCTTTGCGGTTGATGAAGCACAGGTGCCTTCCAAAGAGGTTCAATATGACGCGCCTAAAGGACCACTTTCTGTTCCGGTTTTCCCCCGAGGCACAAACAGCGAGAAAAAACTCCCTGAAGGCGCAGACCTTCGGGATAGTTACATTATACTAGAAGATGGTTCAGTATTGTCTGCTGCAGATTGGATTGTAGGATCTTTAAAGAAAGATCAATCTGGCATGGGGATGTCTGATTATGAAAACCGTTTGTTTTTAGGGCAGGTGGCTCGAGCGGCAGTCGGGATGGACGAAAATCTAGTTAACCGTAGTTTGGTTCACGCAAACCCAACACTAGCATATAAAGCAGCGCCAGCTCCTAAGGGTATAGAGGCGGCGGCGCTTTCTTTAGCCAGTTTGGTTGTGAATACGATATTGCCTGGCACCCCAGAAGGATACGATCCAAGTAAAGTAGGGGGCGCCTTTTCACCTACAATGAAGGCAAGGGGCGATTCCACGCTTCTCTTTGACGAATGGTTTAATGAATCAATGAACCAGACCGTCGCTGAATTTAAAGAGGCTGGTACTATGCAAATTATGCGTAACGAGCAGCAAAAAAAATTAAAGGAGAATATTTCCAAGAAGCTGAGGCCTAAAAAGAAATATTCCCCATTTACATTTTCCAGTCAGGAGCAGGATGACCGTCGTCGACGGTAGATACGGTGATGAACTAGGCGTCACTGATCAACGTGGCATTCTTCTCCAATACACACCTTATTGGTAAGTAACGCCCTCAATCCAAAGATTACGCCGATTAGCCCGATGGTAAAACTGATGCCTACAGCCATCTTTTCTGAGCCACCAAGGCTGTTTGAAAAGGCAGTACCACCGCCTGAAGCTTGCCCTTGGGTGGCATCAAGAAGCATCTTACCTCCCAAAAATAGGGCTACAAGGCCAAGGGTTTTAGCTTTTGAGATAATCATAATTCACCTTCATAAATGATTGTTTATTGTAACAGTCAGATAAGTTGGAAAATGATTACAAAATAATTCACTGACTATGCACAATCAGCTCAACGGTGGTGGTATTCACCATAGGGTAAACACCTTGTATATATACAAGAGCTATGGCTAGTGCATCTAATCAAGTGAGTTGGGAGTTTCTGAAATGCGTTCTTTGAAGCAGTGGTTTGGGTTTCTTTTTATTGTTTCATACATAGTGGCAGGCGGCGCTTCTTGGGCTGATGAAGAAAATACGGTTGATGCTACGGCTACATATGACACGAATAACGTGTTTGCGCGTATCCTGCGCGGAGAATTGCCTGCTGATATAGTTTATGAAAATGAGCATGCCGTGGCTTTTTGGGATATTCGCCCAAGAGCAAAGGTCCATGTGTTGGTTATCCCCAGGGGGCCCTATACAAACTTTGTTAAATTTACTGAGAAAGCAACCTATCAAGAGCAGGTTGGCCTGCTACAGGCGATTCGTGAAGTAGGGAAGATCATGAATGTGCACGAAAGTGGTTTTCGCTTGTTAACGAATACAGGGCACAACGGAGGACAGACGGTACCGCATCTACATTTTCATGTCCTCGGCGGTGAGCCTGTCCCTGGCCTTGCGATTAAAGAGGGAAACTGAGTTATTAGCTTGGAGAGCGAACTAATTTCATACTTGAATTAACCCATATGAATATTTGCCTGTGTAACGGTTAGATAGAACGCAAGCATGATTAAGCCTGTTCCCATAAGTCTATTTAGGTTCCTTAGATGAATTGGGTGTTTGACCAATCTCTTAAGTTGGCTACCCGCTATCGCCCACAATGAAATCGACGCATAACAAATGACACAATAGATTCCAAGAAA
Source organism: Kordiimonas sp. (assembly GCA_040830325.1). Taxonomy (GTDB): domain Bacteria; phylum Pseudomonadota; class Alphaproteobacteria; order Sphingomonadales; family Kordiimonadaceae; genus Kordiimonas. The sequence continues at coordinate 9,389 of JBFOLV010000386.1, forward strand.
CTGAAGGAGCAGTTCAGGGTTTCTGGAGAGCTTGAAAGAGGCAATACCCGCTACGCACGCAGCCCACGCTTTTGGATTGAGCCATTGTAAAAATGCGCCATTTAAAAAGGTTGCCGGGCTTGCGCTACTTTCCACGGTTTTAACGGGTGCTGTTGCGAGTTTGATCCCCATATAAGCAATGAAGAGAGCACCAGCGTAACCGATTACTATAAGTGCGGATGGGATTGTTCCAATAAGGCGCTCTAAACCAACTCCTGTTACGCCAAGTAAAGCCGTGAATCCAATGGTAGCACCTAAAACAAATGGCATAGCAGCTTTAAAACCCTGGTTCAGTCCAGTTGATAAAGTGATAAAATTCACGGGCCCTGGGGATATGGACATGGCCAATGAGAAAATAGCCATAGCTATATACAAAGACATCGCGCTTCCTTACGTCAAATATACACCCCTTTAAGCTAGTTAAATTCTAAATATTCTATAATATGGCGTAATTGGAATTTATTATTCGATAGGTTGATGCTTTGATCAATGAACTTCGCGCCATGGCCATTTTTGCGGAAACTATCAAGCAGGGGTCTTTTAAAAAGGCTTCCGTAACACTTGGTTTGTCTCCTTCAGTGGTAAGCTATCATGTCGGGCAATTAGAGGAGCGAGTCGGAAACGCGCTTATTTATCGCTCCACGAGAAAGCTTTCTCTAACATCAGAAGGCAAGCTGTTGTTTGAGCATGCGGAAGCTATGCTGGCTGCGGCAGGGCAGGGCCTTGATTTGGTTTCATCAAAAAGAGAAACTCCTGTCGGAGCGTTATGTCTTACGGTCCCTACCTCGCTTACACGGGGACCTCTTGCGGCTGCGCTAGCTGTTTTTCGCGCAGAGTATCCAGATATTCAACTTTCAATCATCTACACTGATCAACGGCAAGACTTGATTGAAGGGGGGATTGACCTTGCGATTCGAGTAGGTGCAATGGAAGACAGCAGTTTGATGTCTCGTCAGCTTGGTGTCATTGAGCGTAAGCTAGTTTGCTCGCCTTCTTATATGGCGAATCGCGTCACACCAATGAAGCCTTCAGATTTAGAGAGTTTGGATTGGATCAGGCATAGTATGTTGCCTACTGTTCGTACCCTTATAAAGGGGGCTGAGCGTGTTCAGGTGAATTTCACTAGTGGAATCGCTGTAAACAGTGTGGATGCAATGGCGCAGTTATCGAAGCAGGGTGTTGGTTTGTCCACACCGCCGACTCCCTTTGTCGCTGATATGCTCGAATCGTCTGAGCTCATAGAAGTCTTGCCGGGTTGGTGCGTAGAATCGATCCCGGTTTACGCTGTTTGGCCCAATAATGTGTCTTCAGCCAGTAATACACGGCTTTTACTGGACCATTTACTGTCTTTTTGATGCCTGTTTTAGGTGCATATAGTCTTTATATATATAGGG
>JBFOLV010000387.1:0-6841 GCA_040830325.1 Kordiimonas sp.
AGAAGCCGCTGTTTGTGTGACCATTGAAAAGCCAAGCCGGGAAAAAGTCCTGGCGTCACGAGACGCAGGAGCCAATGAGATAATTGCCCTCCCCCTGACGCAAGCCACACTTAGTAAAAAAGTGTTAAATGCACTGAGGAACCCAGCGCCTTTCATCCGGCACCCAACATACGTTGGACCCTGCAGGCGCCGTGTAACCCTTGAAGAATGGGGTGATATGGAGCGACGCAAAAACCCTCCAACAGGAAAGCCACGCCGAACGGGAACCAAATAGCTAGCTTTCAAAAAGCTCAAGCACAGAAGGCTGTACGCAGCCAGTTTCTACCCATGAAGCCGTTATGTCACGAAAGACAGCCCAATCAGCCACAGATGTCCCCATAGGACGCTTATCGAGCTTGGTTGCAAATGAGAGAAGCCTACCCACGCGAGCGTCTATTTTAGAGGCAGCGCTAATAACGGCCCGTTGCTGCATGCTAACACGGCCACGGTTTGCCTCTACAACGGCTTGTCGAGTTTCCTTCGCCATAGACTTAGCTTCAGCTAGGACCTCTTCACGCCTACGGCCAATTTGCATAGTCAGCCATTCACTTACGTCAAATTGCTTTGTCACGACGGTCTCTCTAATTACCCAAACTAGAGCACCCTATATATTGAGGAATGATGTACTGCAACCATAACCCGATGCAGCCTATGCCCGTCAATCGTCCCCGATATTGATTTCATCTGCCACAAGCCCTCTTTGCGTTTCTGCGCGCGGAAGCCAAGCAGCCCAAAAGTAAACAAGTGAACCTTGTAAATAAGCAAAGAATGGCCAAAGCATGAGATGTAACTTGCCGCCGCGCGGTATTTCAAATACCGCCAAACCAATGAGGAACAAAAAAGGACTAAAGTATAAAATCATACCTTTAAGGCTTTCTTCCCCAATCGAAAAATAGACCATTTTTTTCCCGCGCAGCATAATAGATATTGTTAAAGGCAGGACATATGCAGTCGCTATCCATATGCTGAAAAATAGCACAGAATAATAAACAACCGCATCATGTGTTGGAGGACTGGCAAACCAGCCCTTTTGTGCAGCTGTTACTAACAAAAAGCTAGGTGTAGAAACCCCAAGCAGCGCGACCAACAAACGAAACCTTGCGCGCATCCGTCGCCACCGTATTTTATGCCTTAGGCGTTCACGATGACAAAGATACATGAGAAAATAACACACTATTTGCAGGTTTAGAGCAATTTCCCACCACCAACCGGTGTGAAATACTTCAAAAGAGTGTCGATCCATAGAAAAATAAAGGCCGCTCATAACAGACAGGTGTATCCCGACCAACAGCAAGGATATCCCACCCGCAAGCGCGCGGTAATCAGTAACCTTTGGCAACAGCTGCATGATGCTAGCTCCCTGCCCCCATAAGCTGAGCTTATAACAAAAAGCGTGGGTTGTTACTATGCGCGTTTAACGACATCCATTTCGTTACAGGAAAAATCGTACAAACTTGGTCCGATTTTGATTGAAAGCTGACAATCTCATCCCAATATATCTTTTTAGTCAGGTTCTACTTATCTGTTTTATGCAGCGAGTAGATCAGTGGGGTCTGATTTTTACCGGAGATACACATGAAAACGAAGCTTTCTACTGATGCCATCAGTGGGCTTTTATTAATCGCTGCAACCTTTATCGCGCTCATTCTCGATAACTCGTCCGCAGCACCACTTTATGACAGCTTACTAAGCGTAAAAGGCACTATTTCGATAGGCGACTATGGCTTTTCAAAATCCCTGCTTCTGTGGGTAAATGAAGGCCTCATGGCGATTTTCTTCATGCTTATTGGCTTGGAAATCAAACGTGAACTAGTCGATGGTGAACTCAGCGACCCCAAAAACCTAGCGCTGCCCGGTATGGCGGCGATAGGTGGCATGGCCATCCCTGCTGCCTTTTTCTATTTTGGTGTTGGCGGTGACGCAGCTGCAATGGCTGGCTGGGCAATCCCGACAGCAACCGACATTGCTTTCGCTATTGGTATACTAGCCCTGCTGTCCAACAGAGTGCCTGCGGAACTCAAACTATTCCTATTAACCTTAGCTATCTTAGATGACCTTGGCGCAGTGATGATCATTGCTGCTTTCTATACCGCTGACCTTTCGACAATATCTTTGACCATGGCCTTAGCCGGCTGTGCAGGCTTGTTCTTGATGAACCGTTTTAACGTTAGATCGACAGCCGCTTATATATTCCTTGGTATTATCATATGGGGCTTTGTCGTTAAGTCTGGTGTACATGCCACACTGGCAGGTGTTGCTGTGGGCCTCGCGATCCCTGCGAGCAAAGGTAGGAATGGGCGCTCACCTCTGGAAAGACTGGAAGAGAACCTTCATTTGCCAGTTTCTCTCATGATATTGCCACTGTTTGCGTTGTTTAATGCAGGCGTGTCACTAACGGGCGTGAGCTTCGCGAGCCTGATGGAACCAATCAGCTGGGGCGTTCTTCTCGGTCTTGCTATTGGTAAGCCTGTTGGGGTCGTTCTAGGAGCCCTTGTTGCGGTCTATGTTTTAAAGGCGAAATTGCCATCAACGTTAAACTTCCGTCACGTTTGGGGCGCTGGGCACCTAGCAGGCATCGGGTTCACCATGAGTTTGTTTATTGGTAGCCTTGCCTACGAAGCGCCTGACATGAACGCACAAGTAAGGATTGGCGTTCTTGCGGCGAGTGCCCTCTCGGTACTATTGGGTTGGCTTGTCCTTTCATATAAACGCAAAGCTACTTCATAAGACAAATAATAAAGGGGCCTAAATGGCCCCTTTATTCTACTGATAGTCAGCTAGGCTGATGTTTTCAATTTCGCAGACCTTCTTTACGGCATCGCGTTGAGCTAGGTTTCGCAAATACCGACTGAGGTTTTTGAACGCCATAGGTGGCTTTTTAAATTCATCAGCCCAAAGCGCGAGCATGAAGAGGAAATAGTCACAGACAGTGATGTCATCACCCACAAGGTAATCTCGCCCCTCCAGCTCCTTATCCAGCAATTCGAGCATATCCGTAATACGATTTTCCTGAATTGCTTTAACGCTCACAGCTGTATCCTTTGTTTCAGTATGCTTCTCTGGATAATAATAAACCATCAGTTCAGCTTGCAGAGTATTGCTTAGATAAAAAAGCCACTGATGAAATAGTGGGCGATTAGGGTCACCCACAACAGGCATGATTGTGCGGCCAGGGTTTTCATCACAGAGATGCAAACATATTGCTGCACTTTCAAAGATGGCCCTGCCACTATCTACCAAAGTAGGAATGCGTCCAGCAGGATTAAGGGCTAGATACTCAGCTGACTTCTGCGCATTTGATTTTCTGTCCACCAACTTAAGCTCATACTCAAGCCCCATTTCAGCGAGCACAAGGTGCGGCGCGAGGCTCGCGTTATTTGGATAGTAATAAAGCTGATACATGGGGAACTCTCCTGATGATATTGGCCTGAAAGTATTAGTAAGGTGACAAAATAGCGGTTGCGAGCATGATCACAAGTGACGTTTTCTATGGTCAGCTACACTGAATATGAATGGCTGTTCAGCTAGTGGCCACAATCAGGCACTTTGGCCACAATACGCCTTATTTTTTCTTTTTATTGCCACTTGCGTACCCTTCGACTGCCTCAAACCCCCTCCATATTCCAATCATCAGAACGGCGCGAATACTCACGCTACTCTGAAAGAAACAAAAATGTGACGCGACAGAAGTATATTATTGGAGGAAACCAATGAAACTCAAAACTGCCCTTATTGCTGCGACAGCCATAGTGGCCACTACAGCAACAACAGCAACTTTTGCTCAAGATGATTATAAGTTTGATGGTATTTACGGCGGTATTGAAGCTGGCCTTGATTTTACTAAGCTAGCGAATGACGCTAAGCGTGATAGAAGCCTCTACTGGGGTGGTGTACTTGGCTACCGCGTACAAATGGACAGCGGCATGGTCTTCGGCCTTGAAGGTACATTTGGCGATAGCGGCTACAAAAACAATGCCCTAGGTAAACATACTGACTATGAATATGGCGGTTCCCTTATTCTTGGTTCAGCATTTGGCGAAGACGGCTCTAACCTATTCTACGGTAAAGTTGGTTACGTTCGCGCCCGTTTCGATGAAACAGGCGTAGAAGGCGGCACCAAACACTTTGACGGTGGCTGGCGCTTTGGAGCTGGATACGAAAAATCTCTTAGTCAAAACATTAGCTTACGCCTGGGCGTAGACTATACTACCTACAATAAGGATGACAAACAGTGGCAAGGTAAAACAGGCCTACTGTTCAAGTTCTAGAAAGTTCCCTACGCCCCGGCTGCACGCCCTGCCCTCTATCCCTGACATTGGCAGCCGGGGTTCCTATTCCCCTCCCTGAGAACCATTGTGTTCTGAGTACGGAATGTAGACAGCGATGGCCTCCGCTGTCTGCATTCTTATTTGTTTAAGCAGCTGATAGCTTATCCATAACTTCAACAAGAACACTTGCGTCCTGCGCGCCAGATACACCGTTTTTGTCATCAAAGATAAACATCGGCACACCTTGTATTCCCATCTGACGAGCTTGCATAACCTCATTATACACTTGCTTTTTGTCCTCGTCAGATGACAGTAGATCTTCCACTAAGGCTTTATCCATGCCTGCGCGGTCCGCAACGTCAGCAAGCAGCTCAGGGTCACCAAGGAAGGCGCAGTCCTCAAAGTATCGTTGCATCAAGTCCTCTGCTACCATGTCCTGCGCACCAACACTATACGCCCAGCGAATAAGTCTATGAGCGTCCAGCGTATTAGCGACCTTACAATCACTCTCAAAATCGAACTTGATACCAAGAGCGGCTCCCGTCTTCAGCAAATGTTCACGCATTGCCGTAAGCTGAGGACTACCTTCTCCAAATTTCTGTTTGTAGTATGCACGGCGGTCTACGCCTTCAGCTGGAGTCTCAGGCGCAAGTTGATATGGACGCCATCGTTTTTCAGAAACAACAGAGGGGCGCAGCGTCAATGCTTTATCAAGCTGCTTCTTACCCACGTAGCACCACGGACAAACCACATCGATTACGATATCAAGCTTCATAAAACACTCCTGATAGAACACGCTCAATCTTAGAGATAGGACAGTAGATAAAATTGTACATAGTTTTTTACCGCATCTTTAGGCGCAAACAATATAGTCGCCGCTATCAAAAGAGGCGAAACTAATGATCAAAGCGCTAGAGACTGCGACACAAGGCCTATTAAAAGCTGAACGCCGCGCGACTGACATTGCAAACGATATACTGAAAACAACCAGCGAGGCTGCCTCTTTTTCCGCTGACGAGGACAATAGTCCAACAGGCACCCCGAGGAACACAGCAAACAATATTTCCCCAACTCAGGCCGTAGACAACCGCCCGAGCACGACAGCAAATAATAGTAACCACCCAGGCTTTGGGAACTTGATCCAGCAATTCGCTGATTTACGCGCAGAACAACGCGCCTTTGAAGCAAATGCAAAGGTATTCAAAGCAGCCGATGATAGCCTTGGCACACTATTGGATGATCTGGGGTAATTGCATCAGCAAACCTCCTATCTCGGCATAAGCTCCACTAAACGCAAATGTTAACATGTATGACTTGACCAAACGGCCAAATCCGCCAACATTGCAGCTATGCCGGATAGTTTAGAACATATGAAAACCGCAACCGATCTCCGTGACCAATTTGGACGCAAGATTACCTATCTGCGCCTTTCGGTTACAGATCGCTGTGATCTGCGATGCACTTATTGCATGGCAGAGAATATGACTTTCCTGCCGAAAGCAGAAGTCCTCAGCTTGGAAGAAATGCTGTTTCTATGTCAGGCCTTTATGGAACGTGGTGTCCGCAAAATTAGGCTTACAGGCGGCGAACCACTAGTTCGTAAAAACATACTTTGGCTTATCGAATGTCTTGGAGCCGAAGTAAAAGCCGGCAGACTTGATGAAGTCACGCTTACAACAAATGGAACCCAACTGCCTAACATGGCACAAGCACTGTTTGATGCAGGTGTCAGACGCGTCAACATCTCTCTTGATACACTTAACCCTGAGCTATTTTCAAAAATTGCGCGCCGCTATCAGCTAAATACGGTTCTTACCGGCATACAAGCTGCAAAAGAAGCTGGTCTACAGGTCAAGATAAACACTGTCGCGATGCGGGGCGTGAATGAAACGGAAATTCCAAGATTATTATCATGGGCAATAGAGGAAAATATTGACCTCACGCTTATTGAGACCATGCCTCTTGGCGATGTTGAAGATGAACGTGAAGACTCGTACCTCCCGCTATCTGCCGTAAAAGAACAACTCGATCAACAATACAATCTCTCTTCAATTGATGAACGTACAGGGGGACCAGCACGGTATTTCTCTATTGAAGGAAGTCAAAACAAGCTGGGCCTAATCACACCACTTACCAACAACTTCTGTGATGGCTGCAACCGTGTGCGTGTTACATGCACTGGGCGAATATATATGTGCTTGGGGCAGGATGATCATGTTGACCTACGCGCTGCACTTCGAGGCGAAGCCCCCGAGCAGAGCCTATCAAACTGCTTGGATCAAGCCATGGGCTTAAAACCACTAGGCCATGACTTCGCCATGTCAGAAGGAAAAATGGTAGGAAAAGTATCTCGCCACATGAGCCATACCGGCGGTTAATTTCATATCACTATTATCAAAATTCTCTTTTTTTATTTTCACTTCGCTCTCTACTGCCTAAATATATTTCGGGGCAGACATAATTTTCCTCTATAATTACGGCATTCCAGAGGAGCAGCAGAAAGAAGAATGCGATCATCGCCAGCGAGTTTGGGG
>JBFOLV010000388.1:0-4339 GCA_040830325.1 Kordiimonas sp.
TATAGTGGCGCCCTTGATATGACTTTTGATGAGGTTTTTATCGCAGGGCAGAAACTTGATGCTAGCAAAGCAAGTCTAGTCTTAGGCGATGGCGCGCTGAGAATATCTATGGGTGACAATGCTACCTTGAACAATGAAATGCTGTCTGCCACGCTGAATTTAGTGTTGGAGGAGGCCTATCCTTTCGAAGGGGAAGTGAAAGCGGACAATCTAGATATTGGCGAGTTACTATTGGCTGAAGGGCAGAAAAAAATAATGTCAGCCACAGGTGCTTTGGATGTCAATTTCTCCGGACAGGCAAATAATTCAAACATTTTAAGAAACATGAAAGCTGTGGGTTCACTTAAAGGTAAAGCCGCTACATTGAATTTTATGTCAGTGTCTGGATTAGTTGAAGAAATTCAAGGGGCGCAGTCTAGTAGAGCTTTTTTGGATAAAGTAGGGATGCTTCTAAGGGAAGGTACAACATCCGTTCAATCAGTTGAGAGTGTTTTCTCTCTGGACAGTGGCATAATGTTAGTGGAACAGGCTACGGCTAGTGGTAACTGGGGTAGTTTATCTATTGATGGGCAACTGAACTTTCCCGATGAATTTATGAATTTAAAAGGCGCGCTAACGTTAACAACACCTCAGGACACGCCAGCGATTCCTCTGTCGTATCAAGGACGATTTAATAACCCTTCTACCCAGCTATCTAGTCGCCTATTTGAACGTTTCGTCATTTCTATTATCGAGCGACGACTACGAGCAACTCTCTTCAAGGAACTTGATGAACGTACAAAAGCATCAAGTGAAGCAGGTAGTAATCCTGGTATGGCTGTCTTTAGCCGAGCTTTTGGTTTGCTCAACCAGTTAAGGAAAGAACAGGAAGAAAAAAGAACCGAAGAAGCTAATCAAACTCCTGCTGATTCGCAAGGCGATGCTCAATAGATTGAAGTACGAAGGCCCGAATTGCCCCAGATAGAGATCCCGCGCGGGCTTCGTCCAACTGTCGAACCAGTTCGTTAACCGATAGGTTCCTGTCTATTGCTTCTTTTCTTAAGTGACGCCAAAAACATTTTTCCAATGAAATAGATGTGCGGTGGCCAGAGATGGTCACTGAGTGTTTTTCTAACTTAGCATCTTCAATATCAAACATCAGATGATGATGCATGACTGGCCTTATTGGTCAAGTGGCTTGACTGGTCAGGGAAATATATATAGAGAACAAAATAAGAACATTTATGGGGGAAGTATGGCTGAGCCGTTTAAAGAATGGATGAATCTTCAATTGGTTGAAACAACAGCCGATATCTTTTCAAGGGTATATAAAGGCTTTGATCGCACGGCCTTTTTAGAGCTGGCATCAAACGGCTTGACTGATCTGGAATTGAAGGCCCGTGCACAACACATAACACATGCACTGGACCGTTATCTCCCTCATGATTTTGATGAGTTTGCAGAGATAGCACTGGCAGCTCTGCATCCAAGCGAAAACCCAAGTGCAGAAGGGTTTGAGTTTGGTCCGGAAGGTTTAATGAGTTTTGCTGCGTGGCCCCTCACTGACTTGGTGACGGCACGTGGTATCAATATTCCCGAAAAGGCATTGCCCCTTCTGAAGGAGGTGACCAAACGGTTTACCGCGGAGTTTGCGATTAGACCATTTCTCGACAAACATACAGAATATACTCTCAAGGTTTTGGAAAGTTGGCTTACAGACGAAAGCCAACATGTAAGACGTTTGGTTAGTGAAGGCACTCGGCCTAGGTTGCCTTGGGGAATGCGGCTAAATAAATTTGTAGAGAATCCTGCTCTAATTATGCCTCTACTAACCGTTCTAAAGGATGATGACGAGGAATATGTTCGGCGGTCTGTGGCTAACAACCTGAACGATATAGCGAAGGATCACCCAGACCTTGTTTCTAAAACTGCAGATGCATGGTTGCAGGGGGCAAACAAAAATCGTCAAAGGCTGGTCCGTCATGCATGTAGAACCTTAATTAAGCAGGGGCATGAAGAAACATTGAAGGCTTTTGGCTATGTTCCATTGGTAGGTTTGCAAACACAGTTGAATATTGAAACTCCAGTAGTGGACTACGGGAACACACTAGAGTTTTCTTTCGATATAAAAAGGGGACCATCTCAGCAGCAATTGATGGTCGATTATGCCGTTCATTTCATGAAGTCGAACGGTTTAACTAGCCCCAAAGTATTTAAGTGGAAAGATACTAAGTTGGATAGTGCAGGGCAACTTAATGGGGCCAAAAAGCATCCTATAAAGCCCATTACAACGAGGGTTTATTACCCTGGCGAGCACCTTCTGGAGATTTTTGTAAACGGTGTGTCTGTAGCTCAAAAGCCATTTATGCTGCGAATGTAATTTTAGGTGCCAACATTTATGTTTTCAGGAGCCCAGAGGCAAATACCTCGGGTATGATATTCCACACCTTTACGGCGGGAGAAAACGATTGGAATGAAGTTTTCGCGCTCAATAATCCAACGGACATGAACGCCTTCATCTTTACCCATTTGACCGATAGCTTCCAGTAGCTTGTTGCCAATGCCATGTCCGCGTGCGCTCGGTTTAACGAATAAATCGTCAATCTCTATCAGTTCCTCACCAAACCATATGTGATATCTGTGGGTGTATGTAGCTATAGCAACTGTTTCCCCGTGTTCTTCTGCAACCAGTATCTTGAATCTTGGGGTTTCTCCAAAAGCAGCTTCCGTGAAACGCTCTTCAGTAATGAGGAGATACTCAGATATCTCATCGTGAACTGCGAGCTCATGAACTAGATCAAAAGCTACTTTTGCGTCAGAGCGCTTTGCTGGTCTAATTTGAAAGCCCATTCAGTCCCCACAGGTTTCTCAAGCCGTTTCAATGTTATGGCACCACCACTATACTTTAATAAGCTCCCATATTGTGGGGCACGGTGTCAACTAGCGTAAAAAAAAGGGGTAGCAAAGCCACCCCTCTCGTATCATGTCAGCTAGGCTTACTCGTGCTCAAGCCGCCCTTCATAGTCGACAGCGATACCATATTCAGGATCTTCGGCATCAGATAATTCAACTGTGTTTCCAGCCTTTGATAAAAGAGCTAAACAGTCGTGGCTAAGGTGGCGGAGTAATATTTTTTTGCCTGCGCCCTTATATCTTTCTGCAAGGGCATCAATTGCCTGCAAGCCTGAATGATCCCATACGCGGCTGTCCAAGAAGTCCACTATAACTTCATTAGGGTCATTCTTTGGATCAAATAACTCCTGGAAACTAGCAATAGAACCAAAGAATAGAGGGCCATGTAATTCATATATTTTCTGGCCCTCTTTTGGTGTTTGCGTCCGGGCGCCAATACGCTTTGCTGCTTGCCAAGCAAACACAAGTGCTGAAACTATAACGCCGACGACAACGGCTACAGCTAGATCACTTGCTACAGTTACACCAGATACAAGTACAAGTACGAAGGCATCTGATTTAGGTATTTTATGGATAATACGAAAACTGGACCAGGCAAACGTGCCGATCACTACCATAAACATCACACCTACAAGTGCTGCGAGAGGAATTTGTTCAATGAGCGAACTGCCAACCAAAATGAACGCTAGCAGGAACAATGCCGCAGCGGTGCCTGAAAGGCGTGTTCTACCGCCGGAATTTACATTGATCATACTTTGACCGATCATCGCACAACCACCCATACCGCCAAAGAAGCCTGTGACCACGTTAGCTGTACCTTGTGCGAAGCATTCTTGGCTGGCACCGCCTCGTGAATCAGTGATTTCAGCAACAAGGTTGAGTGTTAGAAGTGACTCGATCAAACCAATTGCAGCTAATATAACCGCGTAAGGAAAGATTATATTGAACGTCTCTAGGTTTAGCGGAACCGAAGGGATGTGAAATTCAGGTAGTCCACCTTTGATAGAGGCTAGATCACCAACTCTTGGTATATCGATCCCTAGTCCAATAACTAAACCTGATACCACGAGGATCCCAAGTAGTGGCGCAGGTACGGCTTTAATGTATTTCGAGGCAAACCATATAATTGCCATTGTTAGGAAGCTGAGACCAAGCATCATGCTTAGAGGTTCAGCTGTCATCCATTCATTCGTGCCTGGTTCTTTAAATTGACCAAGTTGCGCGAGAAAAATCACAATGGCCAAACCATTTACAAACCCGAGCATGACGGGATGAGGTACCATGCGAATAAACTTACCAAGTTTGAAGGCTCCAGCAAGAAGTTGAAGGATTCCCATTAAAACAACTGTTGCAAACAGGTATTCCACACCGTGTGTTACCACGAGGCTAACCATTACGACTGCTAAGGCGCCGGTCGCGCCGGATATCATGCCTGGTCTGCCGCCAA
>JBFOLV010000389.1:0-5761 GCA_040830325.1 Kordiimonas sp.
AAACTGTGTATCTCGAAACCTTAAACACGTGTCCTCCACCCATACTGGTTATAAGATAACGGAATCAGTGGATTAGGGCAACAAGATGTGTAGGCTTTTAGAAACTTTGATCCACTTTTGAAACCAACTGCTCGCGTGATGTATGATCTGTCAGGTCCATCTTGATAGGTGTTACAGAAATGTATTTTTCCCGCACCGTCTTAATGTCGGTTTCATGCCCAGGTGTCCCAACTTCACGCCCGAGGCCAAGCCAATAGTAACTAAATCCGCGAGGGTCCTTGCGCTCTTCAATATCAACACCAACCATTTCACGGCGGCCCTGCTCTGTTACCTTCACGCCTCCAACCTCATCTGCGGGGAAGGCCGGTAAATTAACGTTCATCAGCACACCTTCAGGCCAACCAACATCAATCAGGCTCTTGATTACACCCGGCGCATACTTCTCCGCTGTATCCCACTTTGTCCGCTCGTTCGGGCGAATACACTGACTAAGTGCAATAGAAGGAATACCAACAAGCGTTCCTTCCATGGCAACTGATACTGTACCAGAATACGTTACGTCTTCAGCTAGGTTTCCACCTCGGTTTATGCCTGAAAGAATAAGCGTTGGAAGATCATCTGGCATAATCTTATTCACAGCTAACATCACACAGTCAGTTGGCGTGCCAGATACTGCCCAGCGCTTTTCTTCGAGCTTACGCATGCGCAGGGGTTTCGTCAGAGTAAGCGAGTGCCCTGCCCCAGATTGTTCAGCTTCAGGTGCAACAATCCAAACATCATCACTTAACGTCCGAGCAATACGCTCTAAGATCGCTATGCCCGGCGCATTGATACCATCATCATTAGATATCAGTATCCGTCGCGTGGAAATCGCCACCAGCTAGGCCTTAATTACGTCAATGCCACCCATATATGGGCGAAGGGCCTCAGGAACTCGGATTGAACCATCCTCTGTTTGGTAGTTTTCCATAACTGCAACAAGTGTACGCCCCACAGCCAAGCCAGAACCGTTCAAAGTGTGTACAAAGCGAGTCTGTTTCTCGCCTTTAGGCCGGCAGCGTAACTTCATGCGCCTAGCTTGGAAGTCGCCTGTAACAGAGCAGCTTGAAATTTCACGGAACTTATCCTGGCCCGGCAACCATACTTCAATATCGAAAGTACGCCGTGCGCCAAAACCAATATCACCGGCACACAACTTAACAACACGGTAAGGCAAATGAAGTCGTTTAAGCACTTCTTCTGCGCACTTTGTCTTGCGCTCTAGTTCCTCATCTGATTGCTCAGGTGTTGTGATAGTTACCAATTCAACCTTTTCGAATTGGTGTTGACGGATCATACCACGTGTATCGCGGCCAGCTGAGCCTGCTTCCGCACGGAAACATTGGCTAAGCGTCGTAAAGCGGATTGGCAACTCAGCCTCATCCAAAATTTCACCAGCATGCAGGTTTGTCAGAGAAACTTCTGACGTAGGAATGAGCCAATGCCCTGTGTTTGTTTGAAAAGCATCATCACCAAATTTAGGCAGCTGCCCTGTACCAAACATAGCTTCTTCACGCACCATTACTGGCGTGTGAACTTCTTTGTAACTGTGTTCCGTCGTGTGAAGATCAAGCATGAACTGCCCAAGTGCGCGCTCTAGACGCGCCAAAGGACCATTGAGCGTCACAAAACGTGAACCAGATAGCCTAGCCGCACGCTCAAAATCCATCATACCCAGTGTTTCACCGAGCTCCCAGTGCTCCTTCGCATCAAAACCTAACTTGGTTGGCGCACCCCATGTACGTACTTCTTCATTATCGTCTTCATCAGCGCCTTCAGGCACGTCATCATACATAATGTTTGGCAGACTCATTAGGAGTGTATTCAGCTTCTCGCCTAATTCACGTTCCTGATCTTCAAGCGCAGCAAGCTTTGTCTTCAGCTCGCTTACTTCCGCCATCAATGCCTGAGCTTCATCTTCGTTGCCCTGGGCCTTCGCTTTACCAATGGATTTCGAAGCTACGTTACGGCGTGCTTGCGACGCCTGCGCTTCTGTCGTGACAGCACGATGCTCTGCATCAAGCGCCAATATATCAACAGACCACGCTTTTTCACCACGGCGAGCCATGCCCGCATCAAAAGCTTCAGGATTTTCGCGAATAAACTTCAGGTCAAACATCTAGGGAGCCCCTAATTAGATTAGGCTAACCCTGTTAGTTAGCCTCATTTTCTGCTTCTTCTTGTGCACGCTTCTTTTCAGTCGCTGCAATAAGAATGATGGACAGCTCATATAACAGCAAAATCGGGATGCCAAGTGCGATTTGACTTATTGGGTCCGGTGGCGTCAAAAAAGCTGCCAGACTGAAGGTCACTACGATCATATAGCGTCGTTTTTCACGAAGACCACCCGCTGTTACAATACCAGCCCTTCCCATCAAGGTAAGGGCAACAGGCAACAGAAATGCAACACCAAAGCCAAAAACCATCTGCATAACAAGCGATAGATACTCACTCACTTTCGCTTCTGCTGCAATTTCAATCGAACCGATACCGCCAGCCTGCTCAAATCCGAGTAAAAACTCCCACGCCCAAGGTATTACAACAAAGTAAGCAAGGCTCGCACCCATCGCGAACAAAATTGGCGTAGCCACAAGAAATGGCAGAAAGGCTCGTTTCTCATTGCGGTACAAACCAGGAGCAACAAATTTCCATATCTGCAATGCTATGAGTGGGAAAGTAACGATGAAGGCCCCGTATAGAGCAACTTTCAAGTTCACAAAGAACCCTTCAGTCAATGCCGTAAAAATCATTCTACGGTTACCGCCCGATGCAGCCTGAGCATCAAGGTATGGCTTGGCAAGAATATTGAAAATTTCGTCAGCAAACACGAGTGCAATGCCGAAGGCAATCAACATTCCAATAATCACTTTGATCAACCGGCTACGAAGTTCATTCAAATGGTCGAGCAGTGGCGCTCGACTGGCTTCAACCTCATCATCAAGTACATCGTCGTCATCAATAATGTCTGGTCGGCCCATTTCCTGAAAATCCTTGGCGCTCATGATGCAGCCTCATCAGATTTCTTCGTCGGCTCACTTTGGGGTTTATCTTCGGTTTCCTGATTAGCTTCCCGCTCACGGTTACCCATAACATGGTTTGTGATATCCTCGGGACTCATGCCAGGGTGAATACCTTCTTTTTTTCGTTCTTCAGCGAACGGATCCAATTCACGTTCTGCTTCAGCTGCGAGTGTTTCAACACCGTCACGAAACTCGGCCGTGAGCTCCCGCGCTTTCCTTACGAAACCACCAACTGTACGTAACAGTTTAGGCAGCTCTTTTGGCCCTACCACTACAAGAGCAAGGATCGCAATCACGAACAGTTCCATTGCGCCAATATCAAGCATACCGAGAAGTTCCAGTTAATAGGTAAAACCGAAAGCAGTTAAACACCACGGGTATAATTACTCTGCTTTTTCTTTTGAATCCTCTGATACCTTAACAGCTTCACCGTCAATGGTACGCTTGTCAGCCACAGACTTTGGCTCAGGAGCATCTTCTGGCTCCATACCTTCTTTCATGCCCTTGCGAAAACTTGTAATGCCTTTAGCGACATCGCCCATTAGGCCAGAAATTTTCCCGCGACCAAAAAGTAAAACTACTAGCAGCGCTACAAGTGCGATTTGCATCCAACCTGGAAACATTGCTTTAACTCCCTATTCTTTGGCCACAAGGCCTTCTATATCTCTTTAAACCGCGAACAACAGTTCACAGCCCCACAAAATCTCTTTGTGCCTCTACTTCGGCATCATCAACGGTTTCAGATTGCTTTGTTCGTTCAGCAACGGTCTCATCCGTCGCCCTACGCTCAGAAGCAGCAATTGCCTCTTCCAAGTCAATCTGACCATCATCCTCTTCTTCTTCAACAGACTCACCTGGATCAGGCATACCGCCAAGCTTATCAAGCGCTGTATCAACACTATCTAGCAAGCCTGCAGCCTTCAATTCCTGTAATCCTGGTAAATCCTTAATGGTTTCAATTCCAAAATGAACCAAAAAGTCCTCTGTTGTACCATAAGTTACAGGCCTACCTGGTGTTTTACGCCGTCCCATAAGACGTACCCAACCAGCTTCCATTAGAACGTCAAGTGTTCCCTTAGATATGGTAACGCCGCGGATATCTTCAATCTCGGCCCGAGTAACAGGCTGGTGATAAGCAATGATCGCCATCGTCTCAACAGCGGCGCGGGATAGTTTACGCGGCTCATCCACTTCTTTTCGAAGTAAGAACGAGAGATCATCAGCAGTACGGAACATGAATTTGCCAGCAACCTGCACGAGAGAGACGCCGCGTGAAGCATAATCAGCCTGCAAGCTTTCAATGTGAGCCTTCACAGAAACACCTTCTGGTAAGCGCTCCTTAATATCTTCAACTGACAGTGGTGTTTCGCTGGCAAACAGTACAGCTTCTACCATCCGGCAATGTTCAATAGCACGTTCAGCCGATACGTCTTGCATATCTTCCGTATCGTCATTGATGGACGCGTTTTCTTCCACGTCAACTGTATCAGGTTGCTCAGTCATTCTTACTCTGCCCTTCCGCCACGTCATCCTCTTGGCGGTGCCTCAAATAGATTGGGCCAAATGTTTCCATCTGCCTCAAATCAGCTTGCCCTTGCCTAGCTAGCTCCAACGTTGCAGCAAACATGCTGGCAAGAGCCGACTTCCTTAATCCTTTATCCTTAAGATTGGAAGGCAGGAATGTTGAAAGTTGTGCCCATGTAAAGGTGTCACCTATCAAGCCTGATAAGCGCTCAATAGCATCATCAAGCGCAAAAACCGGTCGCCTTTCAATTTTGATTTCTGTAATTGAATTGCGCTGTCGATTGTCTCCATATGCCTTAAGAAGCTCATACAGGGTGACATCGTAACTACCCCGCTTCAACAGCTTCAACCCTTCAGGCATACCTCGTTTGAACACATCCCGTTCCATCCGGTTGCGGCCCATAATACGCGCGCCAGCATCGCGCATCGCCTCAAGGCGTTGCAAGCGAAGTTGTAACCTGAAGGCCAATTCCTCAGCAGTTGGTTCCTCACCGTCATCTTCTTTCGGGAGCAACAAACGAGACTTCAGGTAAGCAAGCCATGCTGCCATGACAAGATAATCTGCAGCTAGTTCAAGCTTAAGTCTACGCGCTGCCGCTACAAACTCTAAAAACTGTTCAACGAGTTCAAGAATAGATATTTGTGTAAGATCTACCTTCTGGGCACGCGCCAGCGTCAGGAGCACATCAAGAGGCCCCTCAAATCCCTCGATTTGAAGTAGCAGTTGATCATGGTCCACTGGTTTTTCAGTCAGCGGTATATCTTCTTCAAATTCAACCATCATTCTGTTCGGTTAAATCCCCACCATTGAAACAACTAGCCTGAACAAAAATTCAGATGGAACGACTATTATAGCCGGAACAAAGATAAATAGACCAATGATAATAAAGAAACCATATGGCTCTATAGTACGGAATGCGTCACCTGCAGCCGGAGGCAAGAAGTGCTCTAGGATTTTCCCACCATCGAGCGGCGGAATAGGTAACAAGCCAATAATACAGAAAATTGAGCTAAGGTAGATGCCTGCAATACCTGTCTGCACCAACCAAGCTTGATCTGTTAAGCCATATCCCACTGAAAACCTAACGACATAAGCCCAAAATATCGCCAGTAAAAACAAACTAGCGGGACCCGAAATGGCAAGAATCAGCAAATCACGGCGGATATTGTTAAAATGT
>JBFOLV010000390.1:0-3014 GCA_040830325.1 Kordiimonas sp.
CGTGAAGACATGCGGAGTATGCGCGTCGTAAAGAGTTTTAATCTCAACATTCAATCGCTCAAGAGCTCTTAAGAAAGTAACCGCACCGAAGCTTGGCCCCGGGAGCGCATTCTTCACCTGTGTGGAGAAGTGATCAGCACTAAAAATCAATTGCTCTTCAGGCATGTAGAATAACAAAAACTGGTCAGAGTGCGAGGTAGCGATATTGAAAAGCTTTACTTTACCGTCAGCGAGGCTAACTTTCTCATCCACAAGTAACAACTTAGCCTCAATACCTTCATCCCCCAGAGCTGCTTTCAATGGCTGAACATGTGTTCTTACCGTTACAAGCTTGGCGCCCAATTCAATTGCCTCATCTAGTCCTGCAATATGGTCAGAATGATGGTGTGTAACGACCTGAAACTTCAGAGGCTTATTCAGTCCATCGAGCTCTTTAACCGCATTAAAACGCTCAGTTAACTTGGGATACCCACCTACACCGATAAAATAATCACCCGCATCCACAAACATTGAAAAGCCAGCTCTTTGGCCAACAAGAAAAACGCCGTCAGCAACTTCTTTTGTCATCATTTTAGAAGTATCGAGCATGCCCCCAGGGATAGTTTTAATGCCTTCTGGCATTTCAAACTCTCCAACCACATTCGGGTTAACCGTCAGGTTTCGCGATAAGGACAACATGTTGGGTTGAGCACCGATGAAGAAATCTGTACTTCCGGCATATTTAACACCGTCTACTTCTTGATAGTCCGAATAAACATAGCTCAACTCACCAGACCGCGTCATTTTAGAAATCAAGTAACTATCTACGTCCACGTAGATAGTAATACCCGATGTTTCAGGCATAGGAAAAGTAAGTGCCTGGTGTAAACGCCCTTTAAGGTATAGTTTATCCCCGAGAACGGCTCCTTCAGGATTGCTAGCCAAAAGCTTAACCAACCCCAGATCAAGCATCCTCAAGTTACCGCCCGCTACTCGGTGAAATGTATAGTCTTCACGATCCACATGGGTACCTCGCATATAGTTAATGCTGTGTCCCGTCTGTCCATTATTAAAACGCTCCCCTAAACGCGGCCCATTGTTCGAAAGTGTCCAGCTAATTTCACTGACCCGCTTATTCACAAAATCCACCACCACACGGTCTTTTAAGACTCCTATATCGAGTTGAGAGGGGCTAGCACTTTGCCCAACCGCTGGTGTTTTATATTTGTTTTCAATTTTGAGCTTTTTTATCTCGCTGACTGCATGACCGCCATAAGCGTCCACTATCTTTCCTATAAGTTCCTTTTCAGCGTCGCCTCCATACGCGGAAGATGTAAACAGTCCACATGTAAAAATAGCCAAATGTATGATTTTCATTTTATCCCTCGCACCTATTGAATTCTGAAAATCTAGCTGCATCATCGGATAAATCTAACCGGCATACGGTAAGCTGCTAAAAAGCCGGGTTCACCGGCACAGTAGAAGATCACAACGGCACAGAAAAAAGACCATAAAAGGCACAAAAAAGGGGCCAAGAGGCCCCTCTCAGTTAGCAAGCTAAAGAACTCAGTCTGCGCAGATATCAAAACCCGTAGGACAAGATGCTTCTGTATAACCATCTGTTGCATTACGCAGGTCATCCATGGTCAAAACCCTGACATTGTGGGCACTCAGGAAACCATCAATATCAAGATTTAATGCCTCCACAGCATGACGGAAAGTTACCATATTCTTATTTGCTGGCGGCAATCCTGTCTCTAGATTGGTGCCAAAATGGTCAGCGCTGAAAACCAGCTTCGCGCTCGGTACATAAAACAGCAGATAGTGATCTGAATGAACAGTAGAGATATCGTATACCTCTACCTTCCCGTTACCAAATGATTGCTTTCCATTAACCCGGACAAAACGGCTGTCCTCAACTGGGTTGTAAAGCTGGCCCTTGATAGTATCTACCTGTTCATCAACCGTAACAACATTTGCTCCCATCTCAGCAATTTCATTCATCGCCCCAAGATGATCTGAATGATGGTGTGTAACGATTTGATCTCGTAATGGCTTCTCATTTCCCGCCAAGTCTTGTACGGCCTTAAGCCTGTCAGGCAACGCTGGGTAACCGCCTGAACCGACATAGTGATCACCCGCGTCCACAAAGACAGAAAACCCACCATTCTGGCCAGAAAAATACACGCCTTCAGCTAGTTCTTTAGCCATCATCTCCGACGTATCAATATTACCGCCCTGTGCCGTATAATTTGTAGGGCCTTCAAATTTACCTGCAAGATCAGGGTTAATTTCTATGCTTCGAGAAACCGTAACAATATTAGGCTGCCCAGCAATGAAGAAGTTGGTATCGGAGGCGTAAGTGACACCATCTGTTTTACGGTGCTCTGTAAATATATAGCTCAATTCACCAAGCTGAGGGTTTTGCCTGGTCATCTTAGAGATAAGCCCCGTTCCTGCATCGACAAATATAGTGAGGTCAGGGCTGCCCTCCATCTTATATGTTAGTTTTTCATGCTGGCGTCCGCGGTATACTTCTTCACCACTATGGATCGCTGTGTCTCTTGCTTGCAGCAACAATTTCACCAGTGAAATATCAGAAGTACGCATAATGCCACCACCAAGCGTGTCATAGTTTAAGTTTGCATTTTCCGATTGAGTTTTGAGGATGTGATTAAAGGTATATCCAGTTTCACCATCTACAATATTCTGGTTCAAGAACGATCCACCTCGCCCCTTGTTCCAAGCTAAAATACTTTTCCGTTTATTCGCAAAATCAACTGTTAAACTTACATTGTTAAGCGCTACATCAATAGCATCTGCGCTTGCACTTTGCCCAATGGACAAAATTTTATAACGGTCATTAATCGTAATTGCTTCAACAGCAACAACAGCATCGCCTCCATAAGCAGAAACAACTTTCGCAATTAATGCATCTTCCCTATCACCTGCCAGTACAGTGGCGGGCATTAACGCAGCACTGCAAATAGCACCAAAAACTTGTCTTGTTAGTTTCATCATCCTCTCCCATTTCA